>CAYMGX010000081.1:0-18161 GCA_964390065.1 uncultured Fibrobacter sp.
CGGCTTTGGCCAGAATAAAGTACAATATAGCAATTTTTCATGGAAAATGCTTCGTTCTCCACATTTTGATCTGTATTACCATCAGGATCAGGATACACTTCCACATATTTCGTTCCATTGGTCGGAAAACGCATTTTCACGCTTGTCATCCGATTTCAAATATACCCCTAAAAATCGTTTCCCGCTATTAATATATGGTGATCCGAATCTTTTTGCACAAACAAACATTATCACTGATATAATTCCTGAAAATGTTGGTGGATTTACTGAAATGTATAAAAACAGGATCGTTCTGCCATTTACAGGTAGTTACCCGGAACTGCGCCATGTAATTCACCATGAACTGGTTCATGCATTCTGTTTTACAATTTTATATAATCAGTTCGGCGGTTCAATCCTTAGAAACACTGAACAGAGTGCCCCATTATGGTTTATGGAGGGACTTGCTGAATACTTGTCAAGTGACTGGAACATTGAAGCCGATATGTTCATGATTGACCAGACAATTCATGGCAATGTACCATTACCGGGCTATGAACTTGGCGGTTACCTTGCTTACAAAGGCGGACAATCATTCCTTTATTATCTTTCGCAAAGCAGAGGGTACGCTCTGTTCGGCAAATTTCTGGAGAATTTTAAACAGACACACTCCGTCGAAAACAGTATCAGGAAGGTCTATGGCAAAAATGCTGAGGAACTTGGGCGGGAGTGGATTCAGGAATTAAAAAGAAACTACTGGCCTGAAATAGGAAAGAGGGAACTTCCCACTGTCAGCTCTGTCCCTGTCACTGATAACAAAGAGACGCGCGCTAATTACAACCTCCGTCCCCGTTTATCACCTGATGGTTCCCAAATAGCGTTTTTCAGTGACCGAAAGGATTTTTCCAAAATTCTGATTACCGATCGTAAAGGTAAGCTTCTCTCCTCGATCAGTCAAACCGGATTTGGTGGATATTTCGAAACATTCCATCCGTTCAGAAGCGGTCTCGGATGGTCCCCTGACAGCAGGAGTCTCGTGTTTGTTACCAAAGGCAGCGGCAATGATGAAATCAGGATAGTATCAACAGAAAATAAAAAGCTACTGCGAAAAATCAAAACCGACCTTACAAGTATCAGCAGTCCGGACTGGTCAAAAGATGGCAAAATGCTGGTTTTCACCGGAATACAAAAGGGCAGAAGTGATCTTTATCTGTACAACCTTGACAACAGCGAACTGCAGCGACTGTCAAATGATGTATTCTTTGAATCTGATCCAAGATTTTTCCCTGACAATAAGCGTATACTCTTTTCAATTGAGGATACATCAGGCAGTGCATCCCGGAACATTGGACCATATAGTACGGCACAATCCGACCTCGCAGTTATGGATATAACAAATGGTACAATAACACGCCTTACACAAACTCCGTGGAATGAAAAACAACCCGGCATCTCAAGTGATAACAACCACATTTTTTTTGTATCTGACAGAAACGGTATCGATAACCTTTACTGTGCGCCATCAGACTCATTACAAAACGCAAAACCGATCACAGATTTTACCGGTGGATGCTCTAATCCTGACATCGCTGACACAACACTTGTTTATACACTTTTCCAGAAATCCGGATGGAATGTCTGGATGATGGAAAATCCATTGTCTCATATAAAAACAGATACACTGTCACTGACACGATGGGTTGAGTCCTGTATTGACACATCAAAACCTTTTTTCAAACGTGTCAAGACACCCGAACCTGACTCACTAAAAAAAACCGATACCTCCGGTGTACTATCAAAAAAGATGAAATCGCGTCGCAGACATGCTGACACAACAGCCAAAACCATCCGTGAACTGATGCCCGACACAAATTCCAATCAGGTTTCCACTCCGGAGTTATCACCTGTCACTATAAAAGAACCTGCCGAAGCCGACAGCGTTGAAAATCCACGTCGAATAGCAGATACGATAATACAGGCATCAACACCTGAGAACATACCACACATTGATTCATTGGAACAAATAACTGACACATCGGAAAGTGCCGCAAAAACCGACTCAATACCAACGCCAATTCCAATCCCCTCACCGCAACCAATGAAACTATCATTTTCACCGGACATGATGTCCGTCGGGCTGGGCATAAACACTTTTTATGGCTACGCCGGACAGTGGGTTGTTTCACTGAGTGATCTGCTTGGCGATCATCGTATTGTCCTTGCCGGTGATGTTCAGGGGAATTTCAGAGATTATCTTCACGTTTATGGTGCTTACTACTACCTGAAACGGCGGATTGATTTTGGCTTGGGCATTTTTTACAACAAAGATTTATCCTATGCAAACATTTTTAGTGATTTTATTTACAAGGATGTCGATTATGGTGGTTTCTTTTCATCAGAGTACCCGTTTTCGCTCTATTCACGTGTCAATTTTGAGATTCTCTACCAAAACAGTAAACGAACACCTCAGGACACTGTTCTGCCGGCAGTAAAGCACACCACCTTACTGCCGTCACTCAGTTATACCTTTGATAATATACTCTGGGGAATAACCGGGCCGATTAATGGTTTCAGAGCGACAATCGGAGCAATGGTCTCGCCTCCACTTGACATGGTTAATGATCCATTTGTCTCCTGTGAAGCAGATGTGCGGGCATATATGCACATTGTAAAGAGATTTGTCTGGGCAAACCGGTTATTTCTTGGTGCCAGCAAATCGCTTGACAAAAACAGATCAGCACGACGGTATTTTCTTGGCGGCAACGATAACTGGCTTTTCTACAATGTTGATCTTGATGAGTATGAAAAAAACATTGATCAGACAACCTACTCCAGTTTTGTAACACCACTGAGAGGATTCTCGTATATCGGCCTGTCAGGTTCCCGTGTTGCACTTTTAAACAGTGAATTCCGGTTTCCGTTTATCCGTGAGATTTCTGTTGTCTGGCCGCTTCCAATGCAGATCCGCTATATCAGCGGTGCCTTTTTTACTGATATCGGTAACGCCTGGGATGGCGGGGAACGTCACAACAATCTTCCGTTGCCAGATAAAATCTATGGTGGAATCGGATTCGGTTTACGGGCGAACCTTGGCATTTTTATTCTGCGTTACGACCGTGGATGGCCAACTGACTTTCGCACCTGGTTACACGCGCCAACAAACTACTTTTCACTTGGAGCTGAATTTTAGGAGGACGCAGGTAGCAATAATTCTAAATTCCGCGGTTGAGCGTGATTGATATGCACAAGATATTGCTACCCCGTTAAAAATTCTGATTATTCCCACTCGATTGTCGCTGGTGGTTTGTGCGTGATATCAAAAAAAAGATCACCCACGGTGTCAAGTGCTGTTACCTGTTTTACAATCTGATCAAGCGTTCCCATAGCAAGCGGTTTAAAACGTGCGGTCATTGCCTCCTGAGATACAATCGGACGTAACACAACACACTCTTTACCTGTATTACTAAGCATCGGCAGCAACACCACCGGCATCTGCCAGATATCATTATATTCGCCTGTCCTGTGCAGTATTTCTGTCACAATGTGATCCACTGCACGCAATGTATCAAGTCGTTCCTTTGTCATGAATGCTTTGTCAAGAGTGTATGACGGATCAGAAGCGATACTCAGGCCGTACACCACGCGATTGACACTTGAAAATGAATTGGTAATTCTGGTTGACAACTCTTCAAGGAGTTTCCAGTCGCATGGTCCTGCAAGGACAACCGGGTGCGCATAGCTGCGTTCATCACCCTGAACTCCGACACTTTTTATCGGAAGTACATGGGCATGGTATCCGTATTGACTGACAAGATTGTTTATCGCACTGCTCTCCTGAATTGAATCCACGGTCCCTGTACCATCGGAACATAAAACACGTACGCCAAGTCCCGGTCCGGGAAACGGATGACGCCAGATGAGTTCTTTGGGAATCCCCATTGATTCACCCAGTTCACGTACTTCATCTTTGTACAGCTGTGCCAGTGGTTCGATAAGATTCCCTTTTTCGATCATATCAAGAATAATATCAACCCTGTTGTGATGCGTTTTAATGCGGTCGGCATGCTTTGTACCGGCACTTTCGATAGTATCGGGGTAAATTGTTCCCTGCGCCAGCACCCAGTCATCAGCGTTAAGCTTGAGCTGATCAAACGCTTTTTCCTTTGCAGTAATAAACATATTTCCGATGATTTTACGTTTTTCCTCAGGGTCGGCAACATTTTTCAGTGCCTGAAGAAAATCCTCTGATGCATCAATGATTTTCAAATTTGTAAACCCGTTAGATTTCATATAGTCAAGAATCGCTTCAGATTCCCGGTGCCGCATCAGACCGTTATCAATATGTAAACCAAGCACTCTGCCGTTACCAAGAATTTTATTGAGCAGCATAAAAGCTACTGTCGAATCAACTCCCCCTGACACAAGGAGAAACACATTGCGTTTTCCACAGATTCTTTTTATTTCCTCAGCGATTTCGTCCAGAAAATTTTTACTGTTCCAGCTCCGTGCACATCCGCAGAGGTCAAGAAAATTTAAAAGAATGGTATTACCGGATGGTGTATCGGTAACTTCGGGATGAAACTGCAGGCCATAAATCTGACGATCAATATTTCCGACAGCGGTACATCTGCAATCGTCAGTGGATCCAAACACCTCAAACCCGTCAGGCAGCCTATCAACAGTATCACCATGACTCATCCAAACCTGCTCGCTATCAGAAAGCCCTTTGAGAATTGGATTTGTTCTTTTAATTGTCATCATTGCTTTGCCATACTCTTTTACTGTACCGCGTACAACATTACCGCCAAGCTCCAGAGAGATCAATTGATGTCCGTAACAGAGGCCAAGGATTGGTTTCTTAAGATCAAGTATTGCGCGATCAAACCGGGGGGAACCCTCCTGATGAACGCTGAAGGGTGATCCACTGAAGATTATGCCTTTGAAACGGGACAGTTCATCTGCTTTGATATCGCTGTTAACAATCTCAGAATACACGCCAAGGCGTCGAATGCGGTTTGCAATGAGATGTGCATACTGACCGCCAAAGTCTAAAACTGCGATCGTATCTTTTTTTTCATGACTCATTATTGTAGAATCCCTGCTATATTATTGAATAATGGAATGTTTCATTGTAATATTCGAACGACAGTATTGCCAAGTCCCTTAACCAGTTCTATTTTCTGAATGTGATGCATTTCTTACACTCTATTAGGAGTCTACCGTTTTGACTGACAAACACCTGCGCCATCCGGTAAAAAATTTTTTCATTAAAAAGAACATCCAGATTAAAATTATCTGGCAGATCTTTATTACTGTTACTATTGCCGTTATACTGACAACGGCGTTACTGCTTATCCTGTATAATATTAAAAATCAGGAGGGCAGCTTCTATTATATGAGTAACGATGTCATGCAGGACCTTGAACTTAAAAACCTGCTAAGCATCATACTTCCATCAATAGTATTTGTTGAGATCATTGCGATATTTATCGCATTTGGAATCGGTCTGATCTCATCCCGAAAAATTGCAGTGCCAATCTACAAAATAGAGAAATGGGCATCACGCCTGAAAACCGGGAAACTGAATACGACCCTGATGTTCCGCGAGGAGGATCACCTGACTGAACTGACTACTCAATGTAACAGTGTTACCGAGTATTACAGGACGCTTTTTCAGGAGATCAGCAATCACTCAACCGCAATAGCCGAAAATCCCAACGATCCTGTAAAAATAAGTCAGGAAGCGACCAAATTACAGAAGATTCTTTCAAAGATTGAGATGTAATAACGTTTGCTAATTATCCAGGTATATTTCCTGCATGGTTTCAAAAGAAAAAGCACAGATTACTGTGCTTTTTTAATATTGTATGGTTAACAACCAATAGGACGTTTGTAGCTATAACTACATCCCGATCTCTGCAAGTTTCTCCAGCAATGACTTTGCTTCCTTACTGAGTTTTTCCGGTGTGTGAACGTGAACCCGTACCATCAGATCACCCTGTTCACGGCCATGCAGTGATGGCAGCCCTTTTCCTTTGAGACGGAAAATTTTCTCTGACTGAGTTCCTGCCGGAATCTTAAGGCTTACCTTTGCGTCAAGCGTCTGCACCGTTTTCTGTGTTCCAAGTGCCGCTTCCGAAAATGTCATGTTAATTTCACAGGACAGATCGATACCATGGCGTTTGAAAATTTCGTGCTCTTTCTCCTGAATCAACACGATAAGATCTCCGGATGGTCCATTGTTCCGTCCCGCATCACCTTTTTCCGGAACGTTAAGATAATTTCCCTCAGAGACACCTTTTGGAATGTCAACCTGAACTGTTGTTTCCACTGTTTCAAGTCCGCTGCCACTGCAGGTTGGACACATATCGGCAACCACTGCCCCCTCACCTCTGCAGACCGGACAGGCACTTTCCTGAATCACCTGACCAAAGAACGACTGGGCTACCTGACGAACCCTGCCGCTTCCGTTACATTTTGAACAGGTATTACGCTTCCCTGTTTTTGAGCCGGAGCCTCCGCAAGCAGTGCAGCGGTCTTTTCTCTTTACTTTTAATGTTTTCTTGACACCTGTCGAAATTTCCTCAAGCGTCAATGGCAACCTGATTTGCAGATCATTCCCTCTGCTTCCTCCCGAACTGCCACGGCGTCCCCTGCCGCCGCCAAAACCGAAGAGGTCAGAAAAAACAGAGTCACCGCCAAAGTCATTCATGAACGCACGAAGAGCATCACTGATATCGAAACCACCAAATCCGCTGAATCCGCCATAACCGCCACCTCCGGCTCCAGCCTGCTCAAATGCTGCATGCCCATACTGGTCATACGTAGCGCGTTTTTTGGGATCTTTGAGAATTTCGTACGCTTCAGTCGCCTCACGGAATTTTTCCTCAGCGGTCTTATCTCCCGGATTTTTGTCGGGATGATACTTAATGGCAACTTTTCTGTATGCCTTTTTTATATCATCATCGGACGCATTTTTTTCGACACCAAGTAATTCGTATAAATCGGTCTTTGCCATTTGTACCACCCGTTACTTTGTTTCAGATTTTTCTTCGGAACCATTCTCCTGCGATTCCTGAGGTTCGCCACTTGATACAATAACTTTTGCATGACGAATCACTCTGCTCTTGAGCGTATATCCCTTTTCGTAAACATCCGCAATGTGACCTTCCGGAACGCCGGATTTCGGAGCATTCATAAGGGCATCATGAATCTGCGGATCAAAAGGATCTCCCGGTACCGCGTACGCCTCAAGTCCGTTTTTGTTAAGTACTGTATCAAACTTGTTAAAGATAAGTTTCATACCCTCAAACAGTGCAGAATAATCATTACCGGTATCACTGCATTTGATTGCCCGTTCAAAGCTCTCACGGACATCAATCATATCAAGCATTAATTTTTCATTCGCACTTTCAACCTGCCGCTCATACTCACGGCTTGTTCTCTTTTTGTAATTATCAAATTCAGCTATAAGGCGAATATACCGGTCGTTCCCGTCAGTAACCTGCTTCTTGAGATCATCAATATCTTTCAAAGCCTTTTCAAAAGATCCCTCTTCAGAAGCTCCCTCCGATGGCGCAGTATCTGTAGTATCAGCTGCTGCATTGGATTGCGAAGCATTTACCTTGATTGCTTCCGCTCCCATTTGCTCTTTTTTATCTGATTCATGCTTCTTTTTTTCTTTACTCATACCTGCTACACTCCTGCGTTTATGTGCAGTATCACAACAATAATGATTCTGCAATGTGTTTACAAAATAATTTCCTGATTACTACTGATTATGTATTTATTTCACTTAAAACTTTGGCTGTATACTCAACTGCTGATACGAGAAACGGATATGGCATCCGTTTCGGCCCGATAACGCCAAGACTTCCATGCATCGTACCGACAGTATAATTTGTCTTTATAATACTGAATGACTGAAGCTGCCCCTCCTGATTTTCGCCGCCGATCGAAATAAAAACCTTATCATTGTCACCCGTTGTCTCAAACAGATGCATAAGAAGGTTTTTTTCCTCAACAATCTCCATCACGGCACCAACTCTGTCCCGGCTGAAAAATTCCGGCTGCAGAAGCACATTTGTTTGTCCCTCTGTAAACACAGAATTGTTTTCATTCTGGTCCATGATTTTCCTTATTGACGGCACCAGAAGACGGATTATGCCAAGATCAAACTCAGCAACATCTTTAAATCTGATATCATCCATTGCACACATTTCATCAAGTGTTTTTCCGCTACACTTTGAAGAAATAATCCGGCAGGCACATTCGAGGCGTTCAAAGGGAACATCAGTCTGAAACTCAACCATCATTGTCTTTACAAATCCGGAACCGAGAGCAACATTGAGCAGATATCGGTTATCATTAATTTCAAATATATAAATGTGTTTGAGCACACCGGAACGTAGCCGCGGAGCAAGTACAACACCAAGCTGATTAGTTGTCCGGCTCAAGGCTCTTGTTGCCGTCTCAAGCACAAGGTGCAAATCAGATGAATCGACAGTGACCAATGAGCTGCGGATTTTGCTTTTTGTATCTGCCGGCAGATCAATGTAGGTCATTAACCTGTCAACATAATACCGATATCCTTTGTCAGTCGGTATCCTTCCAGCGGATGTATGCGGCTGAATGATGAATCCTCGCTCTTCAAGATCACTCATTACATTACGTATTGATGCCGGAGACAGCTCAAGCCCCCGCTGCCTGGAAATGGATCGGGAACCAGTCGGTGATGCACTAAGGATGTAATTCCTTACTACAGAATCAAGAACCAGATGCTCTCTCTCGGACAATATATCTTGTTCCATATACCCACTATTCACGAATCACAGACAATTTCAACAC
Organism: uncultured Fibrobacter sp.; assembly: GCA_964390065.1. Lineage (GTDB taxonomy): Bacteria > Fibrobacterota > Chitinivibrionia > Chitinivibrionales > Chitinispirillaceae > JAAZBG01. The sequence goes on from CAYMGX010000081.1 coordinate 8,827, forward strand.
ATACGTATAACGTTACATTTAAAGACACAGCAGTACACCGGGTACTGCTGTGTCATAATTGGTTTACAAAAAGAAATGAGGACAATTATTGTACCTCAGGTGTTGTGGATATTACATCATATCCATGCCACCCATTCCTCCCATACCACCCATTCCTCCCATGCCGCCCATACCACCCATTCCCGGATGTCCAGCAGCTTCTTTTTCATCTTTTGGCTTCTCTGCAATTACACATGCGGTTGTAAGTACAAGTCCTGCAATACTTGCAGCATTTTCAAGAGCAGTACGTGTCACTTTTGTAGGATCGATAACACCAGCCTCAAGCATGTCTTCAAACTTGTTGCTAAACGCATTGAAACCATAAGCGCCTTTACCTTTTTTGACTTCATCACAAACTACAGATGACTCCATGCCTGCGTTTGCAACAATCATACGGAGAGGCTCTTCGATTGCACGGCGAATAATGTCAACCCCGATTTTTTCGTCACCGTCAAGCTTCAATGTGTCAAGTGCTTTTGATGCTCTGATAAGTGCAACGCCACCACCAGGGACAATACCTTCCTCAACAGCAGCTCTTGTCGCATGAAGCGCATCCTCAACACGTGCTTTCTTTTCTTTCATTTCGGTCTCTGTAGCAGCACCGATATTGATTACAGCAACACCGCCTGCGAGCTTTGCAAGACGTTCCTGAAGCTTTTCACGGTCATAGTCTGACGTAGTTTCTTCAACCTGTCTGCGGATCTGTGAAACGCGTCCCTTGATATCCTCAGCTTTTCCAGCACCTTCAATAATCGTTGTATTCTCTTTGTCAATTACAACACGTTTTGCTTTTCCGAGTGCATCAATGGTTGTATTCTCAAGCTTAAATCCAGCTTCTTCACTGATTACAATACCACCTGTTAACACAGCGATATCCTCAAGCATTGCCTTTCTGCGATCACCAAAACCGGGAGCCTTGACAGCAGCAATTTTCAGAGTTCCTCTAAGCTTGTTGACAACAAGAGTTGCAAGCGCTTCACCTTCAATATCTTCAGCGATAATAATAAGTGATTTCCCAAGCTGAGCTGTTTTCTCAAGCAAAGGAAGCATATCGCGCATTGTTGAAATTTTCTTGTCATGAATAAGGATTAGCGGCTCATCCATGATACATTCCATCGTGTCGCTGTTTGTAACGAAGTATGGAGAGAGGTATCCTCTGTCAAACTGCATACCTTCGACAACGTCAAGATTTGTATCGATACCTTTTGCTTCTTCAACAGTGATAACACCGTCTTTACCAACTTTTTCCATTGCATCAGCAATAAGATTACCAATTTCGCTGTCATTGTTTGCAGAAATGGAACCAACCTGTGCAATCTCTTTCTTTCCGCTGATCGGCTTTGAATCCTTCTGAAGCTGATCGATAATAGCCTTAACCGCTTTGTCAACACCACGTTTAAGAGCCATTGCATTTGCACCGGCGGTAACGTTTTTAATACCGACACGTGCAATCACCTGTGCAAGAACTGTTGCTGTTGTGGTACCATCACCGGCAACATCTGATGTCTTTGATGCTACCTCCTTGACCATCTGGGCACCCATGTTTTCAAACTTGTCTTCAAGTTCAATCTCTTTTGCAACGGTCACACCGTCTTTTGTAACAGTCGGTGAACCAAAGCTTTTATCAAGAACAACATTACGTCCGCGTGGACCAAGAGTAACTTTGACTGCATTTGCAAGAGTATCAATACCTCTGAGCAGCTTTTCTCGTGCGATTGTATCGAATGCAAGTATTTTACCTGCCATAGTATGTCTCCTTGTATAATCTGATTAATAATTTTCTGTAAGTTAATTTACAATTAAAGAACTGCAAGAACATCGCTTTCTTTCATGATAAGATAATCCTTACCATCAATTGCGACTTCAGTACCGGAATACTTTCCATACAGAACTTTATCACCCTTTTTCAGAGTGATTTCAATTTTTGATCCGTTGTCTGCAACTCTTCCGGGACCAACAGCTACTACTTCGCCCTTCTGCGGTTTCTCTTTTGCTGCATCAGGAATAATAATACCACCGGCAGTCTTCTGTTCTGCCTCAAGTGGAAGAATAATGATTCTGTCTGCTAAAGGTTTCACGTTCATCTGAACCCTCCCTTCATAAAATGTATTAATGTTACTTTGATAGTAATTTATTAGCACTCATCACTAGTGAGTGCTAATAAATTACCACACGTTTGTGACCATGTCAATATTTTTAATGGCTTTTTATATTTAAAATATGGTAGAATAGGGAGTTAAGGGATTAAACGAGTGATTCCCGGTTTTTTGGTAACCAAATTATTCATAAAAATATTGACTGAAGGTCTATGAAACTGCCGTTAAAACTAAAATTTCTATCGGATCTCGGTTTATCCGACCTGCAGCAGGTAATTGTATTTGTTATCTTTGGCGTATCATTTGCCGGAATGCTTGCAACAGTACTACTCGCAATTCTGCTGCAACCCAAAGATCCTCAGGCAATTGAGTTCAGTCCACCTCCAGTCGGGGAGACACACCAGCGTACCATGGTGCCGATTCCGGTGGTACCCTCCCGTCAAAAAAATGAATCTACGCTTACCTCACCTGTTACAGAACAGGATATCTATGCAAACATGCTTGTCGGACAGCGCTATTTGGACGGTAACGATTATGAAAATGCTCTTACATATATTGAACGGGTAGTAATTTTAAAACCTGATGATCTTCATGCACGCAACCTGCTGGCTGAAACATACCTGCTTAGCGGCATGTATGAAAAAGCTGAAAAGATTTATTCCGCCCTTTTGTCGGTTGAATTACCGGATTCGCTTGCGGGAATTATCTGTGCGCGCAAGGCGATATGTGCATTTTATGAAGGTCGCAGGGAAGTGAGCAATTCTGAATTAAGTGCCTGTATCGAAAAATTCCCTAACAACGCCGAAGCATACTGTTTTTTAGGGCAGATTCAGGCAATGCAGGAGATTCCCTCCCCGAAGGCACTTTACAATTTAAATAAAGCCATTGAACTAGATTCATCCTATGTTGAAGCCTGGTACCAACTCGCCCGGTATTATATGGAGCTCAAAGAGTACAGCAAAGCAAGAACGTACCTGCTAACAGCACTTGACATCAATCCTTTACATGGAAAAAGTCAGGCCCGACTTGGCATGGCATATTTTTATCTTGACAATTTAGAACTTGCAGAAAAGTCCTACCAGACTGCGCTTGCACTTAATCCATCCGATTTCAATACACGATATAATCTCGGTGAACTTTACTATACCAGAAACGACAGCGCGAGGGCGATTCGTGAATTCAAGAAAACGCTTTTCTACAATCCCGGCCATGTTGATGCCAATTTCAAACTTGGATTGTTACTGCTTGCAAACGGTATGACCAAAGAGGCTATACTGCATTTTGAGCAGGCAATTCACAATGATCCCCGCAACGGGCGAATTCTTATCCAGCTTGGTGTAGCATATGAAAAACTTGGTAACAGTCAAAAAGCATTATCCATTTATCGTTCAATACTCAATTTTGATCCGCTCAATACCATAGCATTACAAAAAGTTAAATTTCTGCAGCCTTAATTCCAGGTAAGATCTCATAAAAAGCTGACTGTAGCTATTTTTGTAAGGCATTTTTTGCCTGTTTTCCCTGATAAGCATAACTATTTCATGATGTTATAAAAAATTATCTTGATTTTAAATGAAAGTAAATGTATTCTAAAAGAACTTAGCGTAAAATGACTGTAACTTATGACCAACTATTAAGTTATGGAATTCTAAACAGCCATGACCTGAAAAGTCAGGAAACTTTATGGGAGGATGTGTATGAGTAATGTTACAAAAAAAGATCTTGTTGAGCGTATTTCTGAGCGTACCGGCCTGACACAGGTTGATACAAAAATTGTTGTCGAGAGCTTTCTTGACTCAATCTCAAGTGCACTTCAGAAGGGCAGCAATATCGAGATTCGAGGTTTTGGGCGATTTAAAGTTAAACAGAAAAAAGCCCGTACGGCACGTAATCCGCGTACGAATGAATATATCGACGTTGAAGCCGGATACAAACCTGTTTTTGAGGCATCCAAGGAACTTCGAAAGCGTGTTAACGATGCTGCCGGGTTGACCTTTGTAGGTCCGGTTCAGAGTGCTGTACCAAAAGATGTGCAAGCATAAGTGACAGCTCAGCCAGATACGCTACAGTTCTGATAGTTTGATCTCAATTGATCAATGCTACCCGTTTGTTTTAATTCCGATTTTGTCATGGTACTTATACACATCTGCCAGACGCTCTTAGGTCTGGCAGTTTTGTTTTTCGTTTCAACGAAGCATTTGGCGGATTATCATGTTAAAGCGAAAACCATTATGCCCTTAGTGTTCTGTTATTCATTTTTAAAAAATCATTATTTTTGCTGGTAAGAAGATATACTGTTTTTTAATACTCTATACTGTCTATACTGCAACGAATCTTTTCGTAGTGCGATAGTATCCAGTTTCGACAGCAATTCTGCACACTTTGTAAACTTCTTATCTTTGTATTCCAAAATAGCAAGGTTTAGTAACGGACGATAGTCAAGTGTATCTGCTGCAATCGCTCTTGAATAATAGTTTTTGGCATTCACCCTATCACCTGTTAACTCAAAAACGGTCCCGGTATTTAATAACACATCCGGCTGGAACGGGTACAATTCAGATGCTAAAACAAATCTACGCTTTGCCTCATTGTAATCTCCAGTTTCAAGAAGTGCGAGTCCCTGATAATACTTTACAGGAACAGAAAGTGGATCTGCTTTATATGCCCATGTTTTTATTGATTGAAGCACCTGAAAACGCTCTGATGGCTGCATGCGGGCACCATAGATAACCTTTATTATTTTCGTCTCGGCATCATATCGGTAAAAACAAAAAATCAAAGCGGTCACACTTACTGCAATAAAGCATACGATTCTTGTGACAATACCAATTTTAAATAATGGTTTTGACATTGACATATTGGTACAAGTAAACGATATGGCTATAAAAAACGCAAAATACACGAGATTATAAGGGCGTTCTTTTGGAAATGCAAAAAAAGAGTCTATACTATAAGCAACAAGGAAAAACAATGCTGCATATTGTATTGCCAACAAATATCCTTTATTGGTTTGTATATTCCTGTATACAACATATATGGCAACACCGATCAGCGCAACAAATGCGACAATGCCTATAATCCCGGTTTCCGAATGTACCCATAAGTAATCATTGTGTGGACGATTTTTAAACTCACCATCCATTTTACCAAGATAGTACCTGAAATTACCTGCTCCGACACCCTGCCAGAAATGATCATAAATTATTGGAAGTGTTTTCAACCATATTGAAATCCGCCCTTCGGAATTGCCTTGCAATAAGTCAATAATATGTTTAACAAAATCTTTATAGTCAACAACAAGGTATACAGAAAAGGATACGATCAGACATACAAGAGCCACCTTTACTTTATTCTTATTTAAAGTAATAAATCCAGTACATTGTTTCCGCTGATATTTTATTAAAATAGTAAGTACTACTAAAACAGCACCACAAAAACCAACCCATACAGATCTTGACTTAAGTGTAACAATAAGAAACAGCGCACTTACTGAACCAGCCACCGCTGCTATTCCTGCTTTATTATTTTCAGGTTTTAATGTTAGAAGACTAATAACAATCAAAGGAAATGAAAACAATGCAAATTCGGCAAGAATATTCTTATTTGTCATTGTACCAAAGAATTTGGATGAAGAATTAAAGATATCTATACCTATATATTTCTGAGTTATAACAATTCCAGCCTGTATAGTAGCAACAACTGAGACAACCAGTCCTGCGAAAGCTACGGCCCGCTCATCTTTTACTGTTATCCTGAAAGTAATAAAAAGCAGATAAGCGAATATACACTTGATCGTTTCAAACAATGCATTTGCACTATCTTTACAGACTAATATACTCTGTATATATGCACTGATATACAGGATCCAGAGTAAATCGACTTTTGTAAATCGATACAGGTCTTTATAACGAAACAGAACCGTAAATGTTGCTACGACAAGAAATCCTGAGATAAGTGACGGAATTTCTACCGGATCAAATAATTTGTTTACATATACAAAGGGTATTACACCAAAAACAGAAATAATGAATATGGCTATTTTGCCATATTCATTATTTGCAACAAGCATTGGTCCTCTATTGGATTTTTGCATTTTACTATAGTTTTAATCCCTTAATAATACCATTGCGATCAACAGCCAATAAGTGATTGTTAAACAGAAAGCATTCCCTAATTAGTAATTCATCCATAAATGCTGATGTTGGGCAAAGATCTTGCCAACAATCGTTTTTATACAGGCTTATTTTAGTTTTATTACTAGGCATCTCGTTGTATATAGCTACCATTATACTGTCATTATGCAATAATGTGCGACAATAGTCAGGATAGATATCAAAATCATTATCCCACAAATTAGTTTCATCCCATGTCACTCCATCATCACTTGACACATACATCTCACTTGAAACATTATAACCAATATAATATAGTTTACCATTTACTGATGCAAGATTTCGTGGACTACAATTGAATGGCAATTCTCTTTTTAACCATGTGATTGCATCACTGCTTATTGCTAATGAATCCTTTAAGCGTGAATCTTCAGTAGAAGATTTATAAATCACTACTATTTTACCGTTATGCGCACAAAAACTACTTCTTTCTCCGGTGAAGGATAGAGTATCTGCTATTTTACTCCATGTAATCATATCATCTGATTTATACTTACTTTTTGGGGATAAATAATAATAACTACTACCCAAATAAATCAAGTCTCCATAATATTGAAATGTCGGTGTGCTTCTATTATCAATATTCCAGGTAGCTAAATCTGTTGTCGACCAGATAGTTGGGTTATATCCCATAAACCATAATTTTCCATCTTTTTCAGTAGTATGATTTCTAACGATGACAGATGAGGAAGACATCATCCCGCCTAGACTCGATGGTACCTTTCCAAAGGTCACTTCGATATCAAGTTTTGTAACCACCACAGTGTCTTCAGCTGAATTTCCAGCCGTATCAACGGCCCTGAAAATGCAGATGATCTCTTGTTTTCCATGTGAGTTATCCATTGTAAAACTAATTCTACCACTATCAGTTACAGCCCAATCATTATCACCAATTTTCCATTCCATTTTCTTGAGCGGATACTTTTGATAACTGGTAGATCCCATCAAAACTACAGTTGAATCAATGTCAACAAACTGATCTTCACCAGCATATGCCTTCAATCTGAACTTCGGTACACAGCTCACAGCGTAAATGCCGTAATACTTACCGGATTCACCAAGTTTATTATGCACCAATACGCTGTATTCATATTTCAACAAAGAATCTGTTGTAAACTTTATACTGTCAATATATGTAGTGCCTTCTGTATACCCGATCTGCTCCAGATTATGCTGAGCCATCCCGGCAATTCCCCGATATATTGCATATTCCTGAAAATCCTTAAAATAACCAATCGAATCCCAGCTTATTCTTACCACCTCGTTTGTTGTATCATACTTTACAACAACATTTTTAGGAATTGGTATACCATTATATGTCAATGAATACCCTCCAAGATCGGTAGTCGAATCTGAAAAAACATTTACCGTCTGATACTTCGGAGAGAATTCAGGTTGATAGGTCGAATATGAAACAAGTGTGTATGTCCCTGCTGGTACGTTGTCTATTAAGAACGATCCATCGGAGTCAACATTTGTGTAAATTGATGTTCCAATAAGGTGTACTACGACACTTCCGGTTCCCCGTAACTCAACAGAATTTTGAATAATGCCCTTTATTTTACCCGGATTCCGGAGTTCTATTACCATATTTTTTGACCCTGCTTTACCCGGCGCAATACTATCTCTGAATGCATACTCACTATCAGATACTGCAATTATTGTGAAATTACCTGCATCAGCTTTAAATGAGAAATAACCGGTATCGTTTGTATACACTTCTTCAACTGGTTTTGTCTGCTCATCAGGTGACATAACCTCCGATTTCTTTTTAAACAGGCTTACTTTTGCATTTGCGACTTTTTGCTTACTACTTGACATCACTACACCAGTTACATTACCGGTTTCAGTGACACTTCCGGCAAGATTATCCCCCGGTGTACAATTGCCAATAAGCAGTAACAATACACAATTTAGTATTGTCAGATATTTGATAGCATTTAACATAACAATCCTCCTTATAACTACAACGGTTTAATTTTTAAACGAAAATTTATACTACTTTATTTTTGTCAATGGAAATAATTGTACATTTACCTGATAAACCCGATCTTCACCAGAGTCATTTTGTGCAATTTTTGCAATCTCTTTTCTTGTCTCTTTTAACAATTCACAGATTTTAGCATAACCGGTATCTGATATACTCATAGTAAGTGTGGTAATATCCCGAAGCGTTGATGGAACATTAAGAATTGCATCTTTAGCAAGTTCAGCTGTCTGCTGCTGAAAATTTGCTACTTCAACGGATTTAACTGTGTCACCAGTTGACACCATTGCATTTCGCTGCTTATAGGAACCATCAGACTGTTTTTCAATCATTCCCAGACGTTCCAGCAAAGTAATCGCATTTTTTGCATCCTCTACTTTAATAGGTGGGTTGACCTGCGAGGCAATCTGCTTTGGATCCACAACATCATGATAATAAAAAAACATCTCATGAATTGCGGTATAATACCATTTTGAAAAATAATCATACAGGTCTTTATTTAAAACAGACAGATGAACCTTTTTAGAGTCCATCAATTTTTGAAGCCAGTAGCTTTTTTCGTTCAATGATTCAGCCTGATTAAAGTGCACCAGATTATCAAAATAGCAACTTGCATCTTTATCAAGCTTTAGAACCTTTAACCATTGAAGAACATTGTTCTGGCTTAAATTTCTTTTGCCATTAATTACTTCAGATAAAAAACCTGACGATTTTACTCCCAATTTGAGAGCAAGATACCGCTGTGAAAACTTCTTATCCTGTTTTTTAAGATTTTCGTAATAATCTTTTAAATATTCACGATAATCCATATAGTCATATATTTGTTTTGTTGTGCTCATGACTCTAATATACACTGGATGTTTTTATTTTGGAAGGAAAGCGTACTACTACTACTAAGATTCCGCTCTTTTTTTGAGAGCAGCATTTACCATAGCCAACTTATAATTTGCAAATACAATTCCACTCAAAAAGCAAATTTTAATACTATGATATGCAATTGATTATTTGACAATTTTGTGTTGTTTAAGGAGCATTTCACAC
>CAYMGX010000082.1:0-15646 GCA_964390065.1 uncultured Fibrobacter sp.
GGAATTCCGGGATAGAGTTCAGGCTGCAAAGATCAAAGGCTACAGATAAATGGCGTAGGGGCCCGGTCGTGATCGGCCCTTTTCCCGTTCAGGTTTCAAATAAAAAGAGGCTGGTTTTTCCAGTCTCTTTTTATTTGGGTATATGGATACAATAATATCCGGTAATCCGCGATTCCTTAAAAATTCCAATAATTAGTTCAAGACCAGACAAGTAATTGAATTGGTGCGGAATTGATCCTGGCGGGATACATTAACCTTCTTAACAATTAATCCAATACGCGTAAAGATCATCAAGCGTCTTCTCCATTGGAATCGTACACTTCCAGCCGGTGTGTTTCATAAGTTTGGAATTATCGCCTGTTAAATAGCGGTTTGTCGCATGGCCGCGCTGCTTTGACTGTTCAGAGCGGACTTCGATCTTTTTGCTTGATTTTTCGGTAAGGTAGGTAAGAATCCATTCAAGAGTGAACCCCCGCCCGCTGCAGACGTTGTACACTTCACCGGATTTTCCATATTTCAGTATCCTGTAGTATCCGTCAACAACATCACGCACATCGGTAAAATCAATTGTTGCTTCAAGGCTTCCCGTCAGGAGCACCGGTTCGGATAATCCGCGTTCAATATTGACAATCTGCTTTGCCCAGTCAGAACAAACAAACAGCGGCGATTGGCCCGGTCCCGTATGGTTAAACGAGCGTGTAAATGAAATTTTCATACCAAACTGACGCACATACTGCTGGCCGAAGAGCTCTGCGCTGTATTTGGTAATACCATAAAAGTTCTCCGGCAGCGGATGTATATCTTCAGTGATAACGGTTGCATTAATATTCGAATCGTATTCTTTGGATGATCCAACAAACAGGATTGCACTTGATGGACTCGCGATACGTGCCGCTTCAAAAATGGAAAGTGATCCAAGCACGTTTATCTCAATTGAATTTAACGGTGATTTGTCTGCATCGGGAAGATAACTCACACCGGCCAGATGAAAAATCATTTCCGGTTTAACCGATGCGAAAAGGTCGCAAAGCTTGTCTTTTTCAAGAATATTTACTTTTGAATATTCTATGGACGGATTTCGTGATATATCAGCATTATCAATTCCATAAACACGATACCCTGAAGTTTGCAGCAGGTCTGCAATCCACTTTCCGACAAATCCATTGCTTCCCGTAATTATTGCTGTTTGTGTACTCACGCTTTTACTTTCCTAAGAATGAAAATCATTGATAGCGGCTCCAATTTATCCTGATAAAAAATCCATAATGAAAATACGTTAAAGCAGTTGTCTAAAACCAGTGTCATGAATGACTCGGCCTGAATCCTGGATTGAATTCGATTTTTTGATTACTGAATAACCGTAATAGTAAAACAAATAATCAGAAAAAAGCAATCAAGATGGGAGCCTGATCCTTCCTTCAGGCAGGCTACATCATATTACATCTCCACTCCAGGTTGAGCCTTAATTCCCTTATTAAGACCATGCTTTATGCATGCAATCTCACTAACGGTATCAGCGATGTCGATAAGCTCAACAGGTGCGTTCCTGCCGGTACAGATAATAATAATCGAATCATGTGCCTTATCTATCGCATGTACTACATCAGCAATGTCAAGAAGCCTGTTGTTGATTGCAGCACAGATCTCATCAAGAATTACCATACCGACAGATGGATCTGTCAGTTTACCTGTTGCGAAAGTTAAACCATCCTGTGCGGCGTTCCGGTGTCTCAGATGTTCCTCCTTATCAGGGCGTATCACAAATCCAAGGCCATATTGTACTATGTCAATCGTGGGAATTTTTGCAAGTGATACAAGCTCCCCAATATCGGTATTCCCCTTGACAAATTGAATGATTGACACGTTCATCCCATGACCGGCCGCGCGAAGAGCTGTTCCAAATGCTGATGTCGACTTCCCTTTTCCATCACCGGTGATAACGATAATTCGTTTCATGATATAACCTTTACAATGACAAGGTGTAGAATGATACCGGATAGTGTGAATACTAGTGTTGTTGATAACATGAGCGCATTTGCCTTTGGGATATCTGATGGTTCAAGTTCCCGGACCGGATCGCCAATAAACGGTTTCTGATCCGCGATGCCATCATAGTAATTAAGTCCGCCAAGGCGTACATCAAGAGCCCCGGCAAAAGCTGCCTCACTGAGGCCACTGTTAGGGCTGTGATGATTGCGTTTGTCACGAAAGAAAATATGGATACTGTTTTTAACATTGTAACGAAGTATACATGATGCAAGCCAGATGAATGGTGCTGTTATACGTGATGGCAGATAGTTTGCCAGGTCGTCAATGCGCGCTGATGCCCATCCGAAGTAACGATAGTGTTCATTTTTATGCCCGAACATTGAATCGAGCGTGTTGACCGCCCTGTAGGTAAATGCTCCTGCAGGGCCGAACAATAACGCATAAAAAAGCGGTGCAGTAACGCCATCAACAAGGCTCTCTGCAACTGTTTCCACTGCCGCACGGGTGATCTCCTTTTTGTCGAGATACGCCGTATCCCGACCGACGATCATTGCTACTTTCAAACGGGCTTTGTCAAGCGATTCCTGTATCAGTGCCTTATAAACAGCGTGAGCATGATTAATGAGATCACGCGGTGCAATTGACACATATACTATAAAAATTCCGGCTGCTGCTGCTGCGGTCCAGTGCAGCTGTGAGGCTGCTTTGAGTATCAGTAATGCTGCAGTGCTGCATAGTCCTATTATGGTAAGTGCTGTCAGTATTCCGGCAATGCGCAGGGAGAATGAAAATGTCTTTCTGAAAAAACGTTCACACACTGCTGCTATTGCTGCAATACCACGAACGGGGTGTGGCAGCCATCGGGGGTCACCAAGTATAATGTCAAGTAGTAATGCTGCCGCAATAATGAATTCCAGTCTCATGTCAGATATTCCTGAGAATGTTGTCAAGTGCAGAAACAAACATGTCGTTTTCCTGTTCGGTTCGTATCGCGATCCGGATATAGGACGAATCAAGGCCGACAAAGTTTGTGCATTGACGAATTGCGATATTTTTCTGAATCAGGTGGCGATAAAGAATATCTCCGTTTAATGGTGGCTGGAGTTTAACAAAAAAGAAATTGCAATTTGACTGATATACGTGTATTCGCGGAAGCCCGGTTAGTTTTGTAAAAAATGTAAAAAGCAGACGCTGCATAGTTTCCCGGGAATGAGACTGGTAGGCTGTGTTTTCAAGTGATGCAATGCCGGCTCTTGATGCAATACAATTGATACCCCATGGAACGCAGTGCTTTTTCAATTGGGAAATATGTTGCGGTGCTCCGACTGCATAACCGAGTCGTAAACCGGGGATCGCATAAAACTTTGTCATCGAACGGATCATCAATACATTCTCAGGTAGTTTGCCAGCTATTGACTCGTGTGGCGTAAACTCAAGAAATGATTCGTCAATGACAAAAAAAGAATCCATGTGCGCATGACATAAACTTTCTATCTCTCCGGTTGTGAGTACGGTGCAGGTAGGATTATTCGGTCTGCCGATAAAAATGATATCGTATGGGCGGATAACAGATGACAACGCTCTAATGTCAATTTGAAAATTGTCGGATTCATCGCAGTAGAAATATTCAACAGGGATAGTGGCACGTCTGACTGCTTCGGAATAATCGTTATATGACGGTACCGGGATTACGGCACGGTTAAACTGATGTATATAAGGTGATGCATAAATCAATTCACTTGCACCGTTTCCGGGTGCGATCATTGATGGATCCCAACCGCCAAACTTACTGATCGCAGAGATAAGTTCCTTGCACCCGTAATCAGGGTAGTGTTGTATTTCGGGGATACACTTGTTTAAAATATCACTAAGTTCCGGGATCGGGCCAAGTGGATTAATGCTTGCACTGAAGTCTGTAATTGATTGACGACAGATATTGTTGTTTTCAGCCAATTCTCTGAGATTCCCGCCATGACTATACTCTTTATCTGGAAAAACAGGCATGGATTATAATCCAGATATCGTTATTGGTTTTTTAACAGATGATCTCATTGTTTTCCTGTATCAGATTGTCTCTTTCCGTTGTGTAGAAATTACATAGAGGTGATAGGGAATACAAGGCGAAAATAATGCCGTTATTGCATGAGTGCTCAACTGTTATACTTGTCTTAAAGCCGACAAAGCGGTTTGAAAATATGGAACTAACTGCTATAGGCTGTGGCGTTAAGGAATTATTCTCATGCAGTTCATGATTAAAAACGACACAGAGGTACTGGCGGGTACTTACACCGAAACAATTTAGAGTATGTAACGTGTTGAATGTTTGATGAATGGACTAAATTGTCATGGAGAGTCTGGTATAGGAATGATTTTATAGATACATTACCGGATGATTACCGGAATTTTGTTAATTGCTGAAAGATGCCTGTCTTAAAAATTAAAGATTGGATAAATTAAAAGTGTATACATGTTGTACAAAATACAGTTGTAAATGGTTGAAAATAAAGTATATGTATATTGTATTAACATTATAAGGTAATAATCTTTGTACAAATTTTAATACATCACCAGAAAATTGCTGTATATTATAGTAGAAAAGTTTTTAACTTTTTACTGCAAACGTAAGGGTTGATCCGGTTAGGGTGGGGAGTGTTGTTTGTCTGGAGAAACAAGCAGAATTCTGACTGGTGAGACGGAACATTTCTATAACTATATAATAAGGAGATATGCGCTGGTGAAGAAGGAATTGTTAAAACACACAGGCTGGATGCAAAGGGTAGTTTTACGATTAACAGTGGTTGCTATCATATATTGCTGTATCGGACAGTCTCAGGCTGCTGAAATTTGCGAGGCAACACTCGATTGTCCTACCAATTATGCGACATCTTCAATTGATACTCTAAAGCTTCCTCCGAAAATAGTCGCGTTGTCAAATGTTTTCAAACACTGCTCCCCGACCTACTTTGATGAATCCTACGTACCGGGTAATGTGGATACAATTTCACTTTTTTTTATAATTGACCACTCGGGGAGTATGTCGCAAATGGACAGTACATGTGTCCGGTATCAATTAACGGCGAATCTAATCGATTCTCTGAAAGCAAGTTCGCCGGTATCTGAAGTTGGCATGGCGATTTTTTCAAATCAGTTGCTTCACAATGTGGAAAATGATCCTTATGCGGTAAAGCTCGATCCGGCATCATCCTATACAGATGCCTATATTCCGCTAACGCAGCTGAATTCAACTGTAGGCGGGCAGAGTGCAAGTGATTATCTTAAAAGTGTGATTGCTTTGAGCTCCACCGAAAGAGACATTGGATTTAACAGAAAACTGATTAATTGCTATTATGGTAATAGCGGACGTCATAGTGGTCATGCCGGGTATGAAAACTCGCTTACCGGGTATAACGGCACAACCGATATAACGCTTGCTTTTGATGCCGCACGAAAAGCATTTCAGACAGCGAAGAATCCGCGGGCAAAACAGTATGTTATATTTCTCTCGGATGGTGAACCGCAGAATGTCGATCTTGAGAGAAGGTCGTTTATCAATGATTACAAAGCGGGAACTGACCTTCCTGCAACGTTCACCGCATTCTGGGTAAATGAAAAACAGCCAATCCCCGATCAGATTGTCGAAATGACAAAAAATATTCAGAATAATAATTACTCTGCAAGTAATAAAATGAGTGTCGTGTGGAAAACACAGGGTAATATTGAAGATCTGATCAGTAAGCTTCTTAATGTGTCAACAGGACGTGGTTTTACAAAAATTCCAAGTACGCCACAAAGCATGACTATTAATGGTATAAGCGCAACAAAGTTTGATGGCGACTATGCTTATTTTCCGAACAGTTTTGGATTGAAGAATCCATTGACAAAATTTACCGTAAGCTTCACCTACCATTATGATCCACCAATGGATATTGACTCAACTAAAACTTTTGATATCCTTGTAAAAACGGATCCAAATGCCAAAGTACCTGCAGATATTGCAACAAACTGCCGGGAACAGGGGACCATTAAATTTTATGTCAACAATGCAGAGGTACCGTCAATGCTCACTGATGATCAGAAAAATATCGAGATCAGGTATTTTCCAGTGGAGCAGATGACCCTAAGTAGTGTTCAACTTAAAATTACAAATACCGCTGCCGGATATAAAGACAGTTTAACGGTAACTGCAAATAAACAGTCAAACTATTACTCTGTTATTGTAACACGGGAGACAGCAAATCAAGCCAGGGTTGACAATGTGCTTCAGACTACAGTGAATGACAGTATAGCAGCCAATTATGAAAATCCTGATTTCCCCCTTGATGTCGTAAGGGCTACACGAGGCATTGGTGCAGTACGAAACCTTGGTATTGTTTCCGCCAGTATGTTTGATCAGGATGCCGATGGCTTTGCAGACCTGATTAAAGTTACTGAAGCTGCAAATACTATTACCAGTGAGGAACTTAGCCAGATCACATCGAAATTGTACTTTTCGGGTGCCCGTTCGATGAAAATCGTATCGGCATCAAAAACCGGTACAGGCTTTGATCTTGTTGTCAAGGTTTCCGAAAAAGAACCAAACACTGCAACAGCATCAGAAGAACGCCTTGCAATACAGAATGTACCGAATCTCGCCGCTGGCGGCACGTTTCCTGCAGGGTCAGTCGTTATTGCTGACAGTATGGCTCCGGTTATCGCAAGTGCAAACTATCTCAACGGGAAGACCACCGGGAGTCTGAAGGATAATGATACTCTTGTTGTCAAATTTTCTGAAAAAGCAGATAGTGTTGATGTACCAGTACCATTCTGGCTGTTTGATCCGGTGACTCAGCTTAGGTATTCGCTCAATCTGAGCACTATTGCAAGTGGCGACGGGATCACACAGCGGTTTATTGTTACTGCAGTGAATGGAAAAACCAGCGTGTCAAGAAACGATTCAATCTGGATCAACGAAGCTGCATCAGTTAATGATAAACTTAATAACGTGCAGGATAATCAGAATAACCGCCGGGTTACATTACAGTCGCAAAAAATTGATTACTCATTCACAGCTATCGCAGGACCGACTCCAGTCAATCCCAAAACGTATACAATTCCAAATGTTATTACAAGTCAGTTTAATAATGGCACTGTTACAAAAGGTGTTGTTGTACAGATAAAATCCGGTGAAATAGCATTACCACAGGATTCAATGAGCGCATCGATTACTATTTATGATCAGGTTGGCAATGCAGTTGTAAAGGATGACAAGTGTGCAGCTACAAAAGAAAACGGCAAACTCCTGTACATATGGAACGGAGTAAACCGCAACGGCCGATATGTCGGTGAAGGTACCTATGTGGCAGTTATCGCTGTTAAAGTATCAAATGGCGTTTCCCGGACAATAAAAACCAAAATCGGTATCCTGTATCAATAATCATCCTTAACAATATAAGAGAATAACTATGATAAATAAAAAATTAACAGCGCGTAAATGGTTGATGGGTCTCGGAATTGCTATCGGATGTGTATCGTCTTTTGCAGCCGGACTTCCCGGAGAATATCTTCTTTCACAACAGTGGCGTGATGCACTTGCGCGATACTCTCCACTTACCAATGCTGCCTATCTGTCAAACGCAGAATATTTCAGTGTACAGCTTTCACAGGCTTTTGTTGTTGATAATACTTATAAACTCACCGAAGGTTTTTTTGTGTTTCCGTATCATAAACATACCTTCGCATTAACCTATGAAGGCGTCGGTGCCGGGGAACTTGATAAAACATCTGTAGTGGAAGGGCCCGGTACCTTTGATATCGCATCAAATGGAACCGTTACGGACCGCAGCAATTCGTTTCTGCTATCCTATGCCTTCAATGTCTGGAATGGTTTAAGTATCGGTATTAATGGTCATGTTGTATATAATAATATCCTTGGCAAATCAATGATTGGCTATGGCGGTGACATTGGCGTGTCGTATGCTATTGTCAATGACAGCCTGAAAGGATCACATGTTGTTGGTTTGTCAACACAGAATCTTGTTGTTGAAGGTGATGTGGAGTATGCAAGTGCTGCGACAGTGTCGTACTTAGGGAGAATGTTTGAGAACAAACTTGACCTCGAACTGTATCTTTCAGTGAAGGATTTTCTTGCACAGACAGAAAATTATGCTTCCGGTAGTGATAAAAGCATCGAGTTTGATGTTGCGTTCAAAGCCGGGACCTGGCTTTTTAATTTCCTTAAAGTATATGGTCAGGTTGGTAATGAGTACTGGGGTGCGACTGCCGGTGTCCATGCTCCATCATTGAATAAAGGGCGTGATCTTACTGTATTGTATCAGTTCATGATGCCCTTTGATGCCGAGTATCCATCACACTCGATCTTTGCACGGTCCGAGTTCGGTGATCCACGTAAAGCAAAAGTTGCAAAAGCGGTTAAAGAAAAGATCAGCGGTATTCCCTATGATCTTTACAATAAGGCTATGAAGCTGTACTCTGATGGAATGTACTGGGATGCATATTTCGTATTTGCAAAGATCCTTGTGGAATATCCGAAATTTATCAAGAACGATTTTATTAGTCTTTACAGTGGATTATGTCTTGAAAAGCTTGATATGAGAGAATCAGCAGCCGGACAATATCAGCGGTCAATGATCAAGTATCCTAAAAGCAAAATTCATCCCTTTGCTAATATGGGAATAATGAATATCTATTATCGTCAGGATAATACAAGTGGTGTTAATGATATGTTTAAACTGCTCAGTGGTCCTCATACAATAGATTCGCTACGGTATCACGCGCATTATCTTCAGGGTGAAACATTCATCAAAGAGAAGAAGTATGCTGAAGCCGTTGATGTTTTAAGTAAAATACCGGTTACACACATGGATTATATCTATGCGCGTCATTCTATGGCTGTGTGCGCTGCTATACAGGATAATTATCAGGCTGCACTTGGTTACATGAAAGATTGTCTCAGTGCTCAAACAAGCACTGCTGCCGATGAAGAGTTGACAAACAGAACATACCTGTTTACCGGGTATTTGTTTCATGAAGAGAAGGAATTTCCCAATGCGCTGGCATCACTGCAGATGGTTCCAAAAACCAGCATCTACCATGAAGATGCATTGCTTGGTATCGGATGGATTGCATTGCGTGCGAAAAAATGGGACGATTGTACCGCAGCCGGGCAGAACCTTGTCAATATTGCGACATCGGAAGTTAACAAAGCGGAAGGTGAACTGCTTCAGGCGTATGTTAACATGATGAAAAAAGATTATGACGGCGCAGCTGGATCTTTACAGAGTGCATCTTCACGCTTAAGTAGACTATCTGCACCATCACAGGCAGATCTTGACAATGAAACTGATTCATACCGAACTATTCGTGATAACTATGAAAAGTTTGGAAAGGATGTCGAAGAAATTGCATCACACAAACAGGAATTTGATACTATTGAGGCGATTGACAGTATGCATATTGATCAGTATGAGTTTGTACGTGAGATCAGTGAAAAAGTAACCTATTTTGATACCTGGCACCGGCAGAACTTCTTTGCGCGAAATCTTGGCGTTGTTCAGGAAGATGTTGAATACGCACTTGCACGGGTGCTTAAAATGATCAATCAGAAAGAGCTCAGGAAGGAAGTTGAGAAGAGCGAGAAGAAAGAGGATAAACTCGACAAGGAGATAGAACAGCTCAAGAAACAGATTGAAAAAGACAAGTAAAAGACAAATTATCGATCCGGTTTGATACAAGGGGAGGGGGGCAGTCAGTAGTGCCTCCCCTTGCTATTTTGAGATGACGCTTCAAAGTCGGGAAACCTGTTTACACAACAGAAGCTCATACCGGGGCCGATCTCCGGATGAATATACCTGACAACATTGAACTCTACAAAACAAACCCCGCCATTATTCAAGATAGGCTTGTTCCAGAATATCTGCATTTTTATCCCAGGTATACTTTCCCCTGACCATTGCTAATGCATTCGTTGCCATTGAAGAGGCGAGGTTCTCATTTTCAAAGAGTGCTACTATTGCATCTGCAAGAGCTTCCTGATTTTTTGGCGGAACAACAATTCCTGCGTTGTGATTTCTAATGTCACTGGCACATCCGACAATATCTGTTACAATAACCGGTTTCCTGCAGGCCATTGCTTCAATGGAGACCATACCGAAACCTTCCTGCTCTGAAGAGATCGAGGGTAGTACGAAAATACCGCATTTATTATACTGCTCGAGCACCTGCTCATCCGAAATACGTCCCAGAAAAGTTACCTCTCCTGTCAAGCCGAGTTCACCTGCCAGCTGTTCGTAATAATTCCGGAGTTTTCCATCTCCACCAATGTTCAGTTTGAATGGATGTTTCTCTTTAGCAAGTTTAACCGCTTTCAGGAGATACTCCAGTCCCTTATACCTGTGATATTCATCAAGGCAGCTTAAAAAGAAAATGGTGTTTTTTTCAACACCGGTAGCGACGGGTCTGAACTGTGCTGTGTCAACACCGGGAGGTGTCACAATAATTTTCTTTGCCCATGGAGCAAGAAATCTGGACGACTGCAGATATGGTGGGTTGGTAATAAATATTTTTTTTGCCCTTTTCAGCAGGATTTTCAAGAAAATAGCATTGTAACTACGTGCTATTATTTTGTTAACTCCCGTTCCGGTGATATCATTATGATAAGTTAAGAATAAAGGTTTTTGTTTGATTATTGAGCAGAGAGCACTCATATCCGCACTCCATGGATGGGGAAGGTGAGTATGCAGGATATCATAATTTTCCCTTAGAAGATGCAGCGGAAGTGATAGCGTTATCTCTGAGTTAGCAACCTTCCCAATATAAGGAAGGCGTTCAACTTTCAGAGAACCATATTCAGAGTTCCCTAATGGTGGTCGTTCATCTGCACAAATTACCCGCACCTGATGACCCTTCCTTGACAGGGCCAGACAGGTCTGGTAGGCATACACTTCGGTGCCGCCGATGTGGGGATAAAAGCGTGCTGGCGTTTGTAGTATTTTCAACATTTTTATTCTTATGGATATGATTTATTTCTCAAATTTTTGCGACAGGGTATATCCGGCATAATTCCAGGCACCCCTTACTTTTCTATACAAATCAGACAACGATTTCGTTTCCAGCAGAAAATGGAGCATATAACCAGGATTAAGATAAAATTTGCGTAATCCTTCATCAACATACCGATTTATTGCTTCCTGAGAAATTCCCGGATACGCAACAACTCCACTCTGCTCCCCGGCACTAAGCCACTGTGCCCAATCTGTGGTTTTAAGCCAGTTTTCTTTCTGTGCGATTTCAAAAAACCTGGTTCCTGGAAATGGAACAGCACCCGAAAGCTGTATTGTATGACATCCGAGACTATGAGCGAATTCAACTGTTTGTCGAGCAGTCTCCTCAGTTTCTCCGGGAAGGCCTATTACAAAACAACCGTGTACATCAAGCCCTGCTTTTTTTGCGGTAGCCATAAAAATGCGTGACTGCTCAACAGTAGTGTTTTTGTGGGCCGCATCGAGAATACTCTGTACTCCAGACTCAAATCCGGTAAGCAGTTCTCTGCATCCTGCACGTTTCATTAACCGGAAAAGCTCAAGATCTGCAGTATCAACCCGGGCATTCACAGAAAAGGTTATTTTTAAATTGCGCTTTAGTATGTGCTCACAGATTTCAACAGCCCGCTCCTTATTTACTGTAAATGTATCATCTTCAAAAAAGAACTCGCCATGTTTGATTGAAGGGCATAAGGCAATATCCCGAAGCATCTCTTCAATTACATTCTCACTGCTTCTGAACCGGAATTTTGTTCCATGCATAACCTGTGGCCACAGACAGAAGATACAGGCATTAGGGCAGCCTCTTCCGCTGATAATGTCAATATAGGGAAACAACTTTCCTCCATCGAAATACCGTTTCAGGTCCAGATGATGCCATGCCGGGAACGGTAATGAATCAAGATTTTCAATCGGTTTACGTGGTTCTGTACGAGTGATTGTGCCACTATTGTAAAAGGCAATTCCCGGAACTGAATTAAGAGAACTGAAATTGTTTACGACATCCCTTACGGTCAGGTCATACTCTCCAATGCATGCCACATCAACTGTCCCTTTTGCAAAGGAAAGTGTTTCTTCAGGCAGGGCAGTGATATGTGGGCCTACCATTATCACTCTGGCATCAGAATGTTGTTTTACAATTCGGGCACATTCAATATCAGAAAAGATAGAGGGTGTCGTGGAGTCAAGAATGACAAAATCAGGTTTTTGCAACGATATGATCTCTTTAAGCTTTTTCTTGCCCCAATTCATCGCAGGAAAATCGTAAAGTTGTACCAAATTCCCGTTGGCTTCAAGAACTGCTGTTGCATACGCCAGCCAGTCAGGCGCGCGCAAAACTCTTCCCCGGGTGCGGGCCGCCCATCGCTGAGTACGGCAGAAATTTTTCACAAAAGGTTCGTTTATGACAAGTACTTTACTATTCACGTGCTCTCCTTGACAAGCTTTTTCATCAGGATTCCATTCCAGAAACCGGCATTCCAGTATACCAGTGCAGTGTAAAAAAGTTTCAAAATTCTTCCATTCAATCCCAGCCAGCATGCAGATAACAACAAACTACCTGCTGTTAACATTACAAAAACGGGTCTTCGAAATACCGCCAAAGGTGCCATTACCAAGAGCAATACCATGATCAGAAACGGTATGTACTGGACGTTCCTGAATAATCCATACATTCGCACCAACTGCCCCTGAGCACAACCATACCGGTACATCATTCTACTGAACTGCTGAACATTCCGGACCCGGTAATGATACACTATCGCCTTTGGGTTCCAGATAAGACTGTACCCTGAGCGCACGAGACGATAGTCTAACTCAACATCCTCACCAGGCCAGAGATTTTCCATAAAACCACCGATTTCCAGGAATTTGTCTCTTTTATACAGTACATTGCAGGATGGGTTGTGATTAACTTTTTTCAGATCGTAGCTGTTATTACCTGTTCGTGAATATTCTGCAATGAATCCTGATTTTTTCAAAAAGCAATATACCTGTTTCTGAAACGGAGTTGCATCTGATGGAAGATGCTGAGTTCCACCACTTCCGGCAGCATCGGGGTATTTCTCTAAAGCACGAACCAGTTCGGTCAGGCAGCATTTATCTACAATACAGTCCGAATCAAAAAAAGCGACATAGTCTGCACGGCAGTTTTTTACACCGCAATTTCGTGCCGAAGATGGTCCAGAACCGGTGTTTTTAATGATCTGTATAGTATCTTTGTATTTATCAGAAATAGTACGAGCATTGTCGTCCAGCCCATCATCAACAAGAATCACCTCATATAAAGGATAGTCGATCGTAACTACCGATTGAAGGCATGCCTCCAGCGTATCACCACTCCCTTTTGCGGCAATAACCACACAAACAGATGAAAAATCCTGTTTTTTCATTTGACACACCGACGTGGTACCTGAAGCAGGCTCAGAAAGAATGATGAAAAGACAAGCTCTATACCTATGAAAAGCATAAGCAGGCAACCCAGACAAAATGCTATTTCATTAAGAGCTCCCATTCCTGATTTAAGCCATTGTAAAGCAATCCAGGTTGTACCACCCATTCCAGCTATAAATAAACACAGACCGGTTATGATTGTAGTCTCCAGATTAAGCATTTTTTCCAGAAAACCTATAACCATATCCTTTTTTATAAAACCTGCAATAAGCGCATACTTCTTTGCATATATACCAATATTGAGTATCTGAAAACCAATAATTGACGATACGGTAAAAAATATCATTGCATGAATATCAAACTGGTGTCCTGCAAAAACCAGCATCCCCTGCGCTGATAATAACATTGCTGCTAATCCGCCTAAAAACAAAAGCATACCGGGAAATAGGTAGAGCCAGTCCGGGCTGTATACAAGCAGGAATCTCACATGACGCCAAGCATCAATGAGAGGATTGAGTTTGGATTCATCACCTTCGCGGGGGTAATAGATTATGGGAATCTCCTTGATTTTAATTTTTTGTCGTATTGCGACGGCAATCATTTCAGAGGCGAATTCCATTCCGGTTGTATTCAATTCAAGCTGCCTTGCAACATCAGCTTTTATTGCACGAAATCCGCTATGACAATCTGACAGCCTTGTACCAAACAACAAATTCAGCATTGTTGTCAAAATAGGATTTCCTATATATCTGTGTGTAAACGACATTGCCCTTTTTTCCATTTTACCCATAAAACGTGATCCGATAACCATATCATTGCCACGTTCCAGTTCATCGATCAATTTTGGCATTTCCTCAAAATCATACGTATTATCAGCATCACCCATCACTAAATAATCACCTTTAGCCTCAGCTATTCCTTTTAAATACGCAGCACCATATCCTTTGATCGGTTGATTCACCACTCTTGCACCGGCAGCTGTCGCTATAGCTGCGGACTGGTCGGTTGAGCAATTGTTTACTACAAGAACTTCACCTGAAAGACTATTTGTCTGTAATGTTTTTAATGCTTTTTCTACGCAGACACCAATAGTTTTTTCTTCATTATAGCAGGGTAGAATTACTGTTATCGATGGTTGCTTTTCGTTCATAAATTCTCCTCATTGCCACGATCATCCTTTTCAGGTGACCATTTGACACGATATAGTAACATTGATCTGTTTTCGTTACTGTGAACCAGTTCAAAATGATTAAGCCCGAACCCACCAAGGAACATTAACTTTGTAAACATGCTTTGTGCCAATTTCATAGATGAAAAAGAAGTCATCTCCCAGGAACTGTCATTATCCATTTTTGAAACCAGATATCCGAAGGGTAGTGTGTCACTTTTATCACTGTAAACCTTTTTTTCTGACAACGCAGTACTATTAACCCCCCATGTATTAACAAATAATGAATCCTTATCATAAACATAAAGATACGATGGACGCTGAAAACCTTTTCCGGAAGGTTTTAATATTTTTGTCTCTATTTTGGAGAGATCACAAAGGACGCCCTCTCTGAAGAGCACCTGATTTCCGTCCTGAAATCCGCGTAATCGTGCTCCGTATCCGTCTCTGCTGGATAATATCTCATTCTTGTCTTTTTTATCTGAAACTGATGCAACTTCTGTGTAAAGACGAACAGCATCGGACATTGACAATGAAAAAAGATTCATCGCTGAGGCAACAAGCTTCTCTTTGGGAAGACTAAGATTTTTCATGTA
This sequence comes from uncultured Fibrobacter sp., assembly GCA_964390065.1. Lineage (GTDB taxonomy): Bacteria > Fibrobacterota > Chitinivibrionia > Chitinivibrionales > Chitinispirillaceae > JAAZBG01. The sequence goes on from CAYMGX010000082.1 coordinate 15,183, forward strand.
GTAAACACGCGGAAACTCCCAGTTGCCAAGAAAAGAAACTGCAGGAGTTATATCGATCATCTCTTTGTAAACAAAAATATACACCGGATCATGAGGGGTTCCATACAGCGATCTCAACAGACTGGTTCTCAATGAATCCGGAACTTTGTAACTTAGTAAAGTCTTATCTGCTTCCTCTTTGTTAGACATCATAAGACGATTCATAAGGCTGATTGCTACGTAGGGATCATCAAAAAAAGTACGAAAAGTATCAAATAGCTTATCAGATGAGTTCGCCAGCATTCTTACTATTGCCAGGGCTTCATTTTCATTGGAGCTCATCAGGAAACGGGCAACCCATTGTGTTGTTTGCCGTTCCTGAGAATGACCATCAATAAAGACCTTATGTTTACCGACCTGTTTGATCCATGATCCATAATCCCACCATGTCAATACGATACCATTGGAGGGAATACTGTCCCGAA
>CAYMGX010000082.1:15746-17697 GCA_964390065.1 uncultured Fibrobacter sp.
GATCCATAATCCCACCATGTCAATACGATACCATTGGAGGGAATACTGTCCCGAATCACTTCCATCTCCCTGTACCACGTATCATTCATCATGGGTAGCGTAATTTTAGCAGTCTTTTGCCCATTAGTAATAACATCACGATAAACAGGTACAGCAAGAATAAGCGCGGCTGCAACCGCAACAAACCGCACATACTTATTAGTTGATTGTATGCAAAGCGAATTTATTTTTGCAATAATGTCCACCATCGCAACGGCAAGGAAAATTGCGCAGGGTATACTCAGGAAATAGGAAAAACGAATAGCATTCATGGTGGCATAACTCATACCGGCAAACCAGAATATAAGAAAAAGGCAAATATCCGCATTAGTGTTTCGTTTGTTTTTCCAGTATACCCAGATCATACTTAGGAACGCCCCTATGAATAAAGGGACACCATGCAATTGTGCCGCAATTTTGTCAAAATCTCCCGGGTTTAATTCTGAAACAGTATAGTATGTCTGCGGAAAGATTGTCTGATGCAAAGAGGCTCCCAACCCCATGTAAACATTGACAGAATGCTGCAAGAATGCATAAAGGTTGATTCCGGCTATTAAAAAACAGAAGATGACTCCTCCGAGAAAAAAGGTGATTATCACAATCACATACGGAAGACTATCAGTCCAAAGCCTTTTTCTATCTTTGAACCTGAGGTTAATAGTATTTGCCAGAGCTAAAGCCAGTGTACCCCCGACAAGAACAAAAATAAACATCCAACCGACCCAATGTGAAGCAAACAGTCCCAGTAGCAGGGCGGCAAAAGCTGAAAATAACGCAATTTCCCAAATTTTTTTCTTTTGCAACGCCTCTGCGATCAGCCAGATTATTGCTATCGGAAAAATGCAATTGAAGATATCATAGTCATACCACCCTGCCATTGAATTTCTCATGACTAATCCTGAAAAACCAAATAGTATGGTAGCAACCAATCCCGCCTCAATCGAAAAGAACCGCGCACAGAAAAAGAATAGCAAAAGCAGCAGTATACTTATATGAAGAAGTGGAATGAAATAACAAAATTTCTGAATAGAAATATCTGGTAGAAAAAAACAATAGAGTTTATAAAGCCATGCGGTGGAATAGAAGAGAAATTGGTGATTTGTTACTTTTAGACCATGTGGGGCAGTCATGAGAGTGTCCCAGGGAACCCCATCTTTTTTAATGTCACCTGGATGTCCATGGTTGATAATATTCTCTGTATACCTAAGCCATTGGTAGGTATCAAGCTCGCCTAAATAGGTTGAACCTGAAGTATCCTTATAGGAATCAGCAATTTTTTCAAGTTTTTCTTTTACCAGTGAGGCATAGCTACCGGATTTTTTTGTTTCTTTTACAATGTCTTGAACGTGTAGTTTCCGCACTATCTGACTGTAACCAGACCACTTTTGATCCACCAGCGTTTCGGCAGCTTTATTTAAAGAATCCTGCACCTGAAATTCTGCAACTTTCTTCATATGTGAAAAAGTTGATGGGTACGTACGAAAGTGCAGGTTTACTCCAAGTATAGTAGATAGACAAATAAAGTATATCAGGTAATTGTAATTTTGTTTTGTAAACACTTTATTTCCAGCCATTACAATGTTTTTCCTTAATATGGCAGCCCATATTTCCTGACCAAAAGCTCACCACTACACTTTATTTGTACAGGTTGGAGACCGCCTGGTCTGTGGTAATGTCAATCATTTTGTTCCATTAAAGGAACTGAATAATGATACAATATCGATAACTGTAAAGCTATAGAAAAACTTGAATATGACTTTGATGGAGTAATCAAGATGCAAAAATCTATAATTGTTGCTGGAAAATATTGGAACTCGATTAAATTGCTAATAGCCCGATAGTTCTATTACATATGTGTATAAACAAAATTGTAAACATACTGTTTATGCTATTCTTATAAAAATTAAAGCAT
>CAYMGX010000083.1:0-17480 GCA_964390065.1 uncultured Fibrobacter sp.
GAGCATCACGATTCAACTGCGGATTTTAGGTTTATATAAACATGTATTGAGTCGTCTTAATTGCAGATTAATCATGGGTTGTGTGGCTGCGTATGAAGAAGTATACTATATTAATAGTCGATGATGAAGCCCGCGTAAGAAAAGTACTGGTTGATATACTTCAGCTTCAGGGGTATGATACCTATGAAGCGATTAATGGTGAAGATGCACTTGAAAAAATTGCAAAATGTATACCTGATCTGGTCATATCCGATATTAATATGCCGGGAATGGATGGTTTTCAGCTTTTTAGTATCATTCACGAAAAATACCCCGATATTCGCCATATATTGATGACCAGTTATGATGTTGATAAGTATATATCAATTATCAGAAAGTATAATATTGGAAATATTTTGACCAAGGGTGCCGGGTTAAATCTTATTGAAGTAACCGGATACATACAATCAATTTTAAGTGGCGATATTTTTGGACTGGAACGATACATTCCCGATAAACCGCTGCAACAGAAATCACTTATCCGCTACTCTGACGCAAAGTATGTTTGTGATGAAATTACTGCTGAAGTCCCTAAAAAATTGCAGCCATATCTGGAAGTCGCAATTGATGAACTGGTATCAAATGCGTTTTTTCATGGAGTCCTGCAGTTGACCGGCATACCGCGTGAACTTTGGCGTGATGATCAGCAAATTGATGAGGGGTCGGCAATTAAAGTCTCCTGGGTGCAGGATTCTGAAAAAATCGGTGTTGCGATTGAGGATCCAAGAGGAAATCTAAAGAAAACGGATGTACTTAAATGGCTGGACACCTGCAGAGAGGAACAAATCGGTTCAGAGCATGGGCGGGGATTGATGCTGGTAAGGAAGTTAATAGACAGAATGATCATTAATATTGATCCAGGTAAAAGAACTGAATGTATTGTCATTCAATATTTAAACAAGAATCCGGATATTGCCAATAAACCTCTGATGGTACATGAGTTGTAAAAAATACTGTTTCAAGTAAAAAATGCCGAATTTGGGTAGTTGATTATTACAAATAGGAAAAAATTACTTGGCAAATTTAAAAAATTAACTTGTTTACTCGTATAAGTAAAAGTTGGCACACTTATTGAAGTATATATTAGAATATGGCAGCAATATTTCATGTATTGGTTATAGATGATGATTTGGAGCTGAGAGAATCTTTGCGGAAGTCTCTGGTACGTCTTGGTTGCGAAGTGTCTATTGCTGATACTGCGGAAAATGGTCTTAATAAGCTCCAGACTGAACAGTATGATGCGGTTTTTGCTGCTTTGTGTGTTAGAAGTGTTGGCGGTCGGTATATAGCCAGATGGGTAAAACAACAATCGTCTGAGACAAAGTTTTTTATTGTTACCGGTTGGAAGGGTGACCTTGAGCCAAAGCTTCTTCAGATTGATGGAATTCATGATGTAATACACAAACCGATTAATTTTACTGAGATAAGAGATAAGGTTCTTGAACATTTAGGATAAATTATTCAGGGATCCGGGTATGGGTGCAGTGAGTCTGAAGTCAGGAAATTACCCGGATCTCATTTTTTTTGAATTATGTCAGATCAAATATGTATTGAATGCGGAATGCCCTTTGTTGGTCATGATGATCAGTTGTTCTGTAACGGATGCAGTTACAAGGTTGATAACGATCTTAAAATTCTCGAAGAACTTGCTTCAAGTGATATCGAAGACTACATGTTGAGTGTTTAAGGTATCATTATTGCCTGTCCGGGCTTCTCTGATCCAACAATAAATTTTACTAATCAATAATGTTGTAGCAGGGTGTTTTATTATCTTAGTTCTCAAGATGTATCATTTTGGGGATTGAGGAGTGTGCCCGAATGGATGATACTCTGTTTATTCTGGTTCTGGCAGGTAAATTCAGCAGAATTTTAATGAAATTATGAACACAGTATCTGTTTTGGGACACTAACAATTGCAGTGGATCTTTTAAATTGCAGGTGTCCTGATGCCGGAGTGTTTGAGAGTATTTTTTAAATAGTATCAAATGCTTGTAATGTTTAAACGTATTTTACTACTTACCAGGGTAAGGCGGTACAGTATAGCGTTGATTGAAACCGGCAGTGTTTTTAACATTACCAGGATAAATTAAAAAAAAGTTGCAAAATGGATTAATATTCCCTATATTAATGGTATGGGAACTTATAATTGCAGGAGTTACACTATGAATTTTAGTAAGAAGCTGGTGCTGTGTGTCGCGTTTATGTGTGTTGCCTCATTTGCTCAGCAACCTCCTACTACAAAAAGTACAACGCAGTCATCACAAACTGTCGCTACAGTTACAAAATCAGATAGTCAGAAAACATTAAAGAAAGTTATTGATCCGGGTAAACCTCCAACAACCTGGACAAAGATTAAAGATCTTTTCATGTAGTATTTTTCGTTATATCGAAGTATTCAGGTATCAAAAAGGCAGAACTCTCAGGGGCTCTGCCTTTTTCTTTAGTATCCAAATTTATTGGTGTACCTGTTTAACATATTGATTTGATCTCAAATAAGGGTGTAGGAATGGTAGTAATCAGGCAAATTGTATCCCACAGCGCATGTTGTGATGCATTCTGTCTTGTTGAAAAAGTATTCAATCTGTTTGTTGCATCAGATTATTCTTCTGAGGGCGTTGAGACCTTTTTCAGCCTTGTGACTGCTGACTATATTGAGTCGCTGAACTCCAGAAATGGTTTTGTCTATGGGGCATTTTCCGAAGATCATCCTGTTGGCGTAATTGCTGTTCGCGACAGAAACTATATATCACTTTTTTTTGTCGATAGTGATTTTCAGGGGATTGGAATCGGACGAAAACTTTTTGAGATAGCACGAAAAGAGATTGCCGGCAATGGAGAAATTGCAATTAACGTTCACTCATCTCCGTTTGCAGTACCGGTATATGAGGCACTTGGTTTTGAAAAAACTGACATTGAATTGTGTGAGGCTGGTGTACGGTATACACCGATGCAATTAAAACTGGTTTAATTATTCCCCCCGATTCCGAGAGTATTATCCAGTACTCTTAACAACTCCTCTTTTTTAAATGGTTTACACAGTATCGCATGTGCACCGAGAGATTTTGCAAGTTCAAGAGAGTTCGCTTTATTTGCAGCACCGGACATCGCTATAATTTTCACTTCGGGTTTAATTTTCTTCAACTCAACAATCAGATCGATACCATGATTGCCGGGCATCACCATATCAGTAAGAACCAGGTCTATAGCGGTATTATTAAAAATAACAAGTGCACTGGCAGCATTTTCAGCTTCAAGTATTTTAAGATCCCTTTCCTCAAGTATTGTAATAATACAATCACGAATAAACGGCAGATCATCAATCAGCAAAATCGTTGGAGTTTTTTTCATGGAGGCTTCCTGCAATATTGTTAATTATTCCGGTTTCAATCCTGATCCTGCTTGCTTTTTGAATACCTCTGTTATTACCATTACAGAGCCGATTCTTTTCGGACAGTATTCAGAATCACGAGCATTACCTTATTACTTCTATGATGCACATATCGCCTGTTACATCTTACATTATATGTTAATTGAGGTTAAAAAAACAAGTATCAATTGTTTAGAAATGTTTTTACGGACAAGTGTAAGTAATGAACGGTATACTACTGGAAAGTGCATGTCTGATGGAGTCAGTAGCGACTGACAGCAAAGGGGTTAACCGGTGAGCGCAAAATATCTTGAAAAATCACATATTGAAACGTGCCATTTCAGTGCATCAACACTGCTTGCAGAGCAGGCGATTATGTGTCTTGAGCTTGTATCAGAATTGGTAAAAAGCGGACTTGATTTTCAGTTCAAGGGGGGGAATTCTTTGCTGCTGATTCTGGATACTCCTAAACGTTTTTCAATTGATGTCGACATCGCGACAGATTGCAAACGCGATGAAATAGAAATGTGTCTTGATATGTGTGTTGATAAATTCGGAGTGTTTAAATGCTGGAAACCCCGACAGCATAAGACAAAACCATGGATTCCACTTGCAAGCTATCATCTGTATTACAAGTCAGGATTTACTGATGATGAGTCATCGGTGATGCTTGATGTACAATTACGTCGAAGCAATTACAAAACATCGCGTAAAGCAGTTGTTTGCGGCGATATTTACAAAAGTGATGCACTGGTTGAACTGCCGCTGCCATCCAGTATCATTGGTGATAAGCTTCTCACCCTTGGTCCGTCAACACTTGGTATACCTGTTGGCAAAGGGAAAGAAGCTCAGCGGTTAAAACATGTTTTTGATATTTCGAGGTTACTGACCATGGAACCGAAATTGTCGGATATTCGTGAGAGTTTTACCAATTGTTTACAGCAAGAGAATGAAATTCAGGTTACGAAGCAGAATGCTGATGCTGTGATTGATGATACATTAATATTCTGCGGATCAATTGCTTCATACCCGCAAATTCCCTCAGGTGATACCCTTTCTCCAATTGTGGAGGAAAATGCTAAAGGAATTATACCGTTTGCATCGCATCTTTTTGATTCAGAATACAACTGGAAAATGCTTCAGACAGATATGGCAAAAGTTGCAGTATGTATGACTGCACTTAAATACTCTGAAATAAACGATGCTGTATTTACAGCTATGGTCAATATGAAAACAGAGAAAATGTCATTACCTGGAACTACACTAAGCGAAAACTCAACAGCACGGGAGCTATGGGAGCAGATTTATGCAGTATCAGGATCTTTACCCTTCTGATAGTAAGAACGATAGTATTGGCGGGGATGATTATACTACGTCAATTAGTGCAGCACGGAGCCATTGTCAGAAGCAACTATTGACAGATGAAGAACTGGCAATGATCACATTTGATGAAATCATACACTCATATACGCGTGATGAGATAAATTATAAATAGGCAACCCATGAAACGCATACTTATTATTCTTCCAAATAATCTTGGTGATGTGATCATGGCGATTCCTGTGTTATATGGACTCAAGCGTGATGATCCACAATGTCATATCTCCTTTTTTGTTGAGGACGGATTTGAAGGTGGACTCGAAAATCTTCCGGTGTGTGATCGGCTTTTCCGGTTTCATCGTAAAAAATACCGCAACTACGCTACTGTTTCATCATGGCGTAACGGTGTTGAAGAGTTGCTTGGTGCCGCAATTATCCTTCGTAATGAGAAGTTTGATCTGGTAATTAATTATGCGCAACATCCATATCTGTCTGCTTTTTCATCACTTATTCAAGGTTCGGTGTCACTTGGTGCCATAATGAGGAGGGACGGGTGCAGAGCTGTTGATGATCTGTGGAGTCAGTACTTGTATACAATTCCTTTCGCAAGAAAATTCAACCGGCTTCATGCTACCGATGTATATAAACGTATTGCCGGAATTAATGGAACGGTTGTGTCATCAATTGTTGTAACTGAGAGGGAGAAACTGGCTGCTGTCTCTTTCTTAAAAAGTCAGTTAATTGACAATATTGAAAAACTGGTGTTTTTTCAACCCGGAGCAGCATTCAAATCCAAAAAATGGTTACCTGAACATTTTGTTGAGCTTGGGAAAATGCTTATTAATGATGGATACACTATATGTATTTCCGGAGCTCCGTCGGAGAGTGGTATTGTTAATCAGATCGACGAGGGACTTCAGCACAAATGTGTTATCCTTGCCGGTAAATTGACATTAAGAGAGACATTGTGTACGCTTTCGTTAAGCCGTTTTCTTGTGACCGGTGATACAGCACTGATGCACGCGGCAGCATCGCTTTGTGTCAGGACTATTGCATTATTCAGTTCCACAAATCCGGTTGAGACCGGACCTTATGGGTCTGATCATTATATCGTTTGTGGAAGATGTGAACACCGGCCCTGTTTTAAAACAGAGTGTTCAATGATGACGTGTATGAAACGGATCCCGCCGCGTACTATATACGATCTGATTGTACACGATCTGTTCAAACCATCTGTTGATCATGACTTGTATCGGACATCAATAAATAAAAACGGGGATTATGAACTTGTTTGTGATACCGGTGCTGTAATTGATTATTTTACCCCTGATGGTGCAGCAATTACCCTGAAAGCTCTTCATCCCCATGACACATTTTACAGGTCAGCTGCGATTTCAGACCGTTATCGGGAAGAGAGCCTTCTGGTTGCATCATATCTTGATAAAATGATACGGGAAACTGACATTTACGAACTGACTGGAAACTCAGGTGCCCTGAGTAATTTTGAGATGATAAAACAGGAGTTGACAAAAGTGAATGGAATCGGAGAATGGTGGTTTGCGCTTCTGAATATCCGTCTTAACAGCATTTCACTGCTTGATTTCGGTCTTGCTATCAAGAAATGTCGTGATGTCTGCATGATGACAAAGGCAGAGATACTTAATGGTATTGCACCATGAATTGTAAAGTCTGCGGATCGGAAGATATCACGTTATATGTCAGAAATAAGAAAAGGGAATTTCTCCGTTGTTCCCTATGTGAACTTGTATTTGTTCCTGAAAAGTTTTTTCTTACAATCGCTCAGGAACGCACACGATATGAACTTCACGATAATTCCATTGAAAATAAAGGGTATACGGATTTTCTTGACAAAGTAGTTGCCATAATAACGGAACGTTTTCCTGTGGATAGCACGATACTTGACTTTGGATCGGGAGCCGGTGCGGTTCTCGGAACATTGCTTCATAAAAAGAGGTATTCCTGTGAATCGTATGATCCATTATTCAATATTCAATGTAACGATGGTGCAAAGACCTATGATATTATAGTTATCTGTGAAGTTATTGAGCATCTCAGGTTACTTCAGGATGATCTTGCATTTATTAAGAAACGATTGAAGCCGCATGGCACGGTTATAATTCGAACCCAATTATATCCTGATGCAGAAAATTTTTTAAAATGGTGGTATATTCAGGACTTGACGCATATTAATTTTTTTTCGCCCATAACCATCGATTTTGTGGCATCACAGCTGAACCGGACTGTTTCTTCAACAGCAGAAAAAGATATTTTTCTGTTGAGTGTATAATAGCAAATGTGTATTTATTATTATCTGGCTGTAATAGTTGTCAAACAATTCCTGCAAAATTTTTTTTGGCTGCAATTAACCTGTTGATATTTAAAGTCCGCCTGATAGTTGCAGTATTCCTACATAAGGCCGGTTTCTTTTATTGTAAATTATCTCCTTCATGACCATACAACCGTTGAGATCAATAAGTATCGCAGCAGTAGTGGGAGTGAAGTACCTGATGAGAATGCTGCTGTTTCATGATCACGTTTTATCACTTGAAATAATTTCGCAACTATTTGATAATAATAGTTAAATCGGCTGATGTAAGCCTCGGGGTGTGTATATAACGATTCAACAAAAGGTACAGGGTAGCAGATGGATATTACTACCATAGGTGGAATTGCGATTGGTTTGACGGCGTTGATTCTGGGTATTTTAACAGAGGGCGGACAGCTTGGCGCATATGTTGGTATGTCGGCTGCAATAATCATTTTTGGTGGGACAATCGGTGCGACCGTTGCCAGTTTCCCGCTGCCAGTTGTGATGAATGTACCGCGGCTTGTGATTATTGCTTTTACAAATCAGACGTACGAAATTCCAATGGTGATAAAGCAGCTTGTGCAATTTTCAGAACGGGCACGCCGTGAAGGAATTCTGTGTCTCGAATCTGAACTTGTCAATGTAAAAGATGAGTTTTTACGTTATGGCTTGCAGCTTGTTATTGATGGTACCGATCCAGAACTTGTGCGGGATACGCTTCAGACGAAGATCGCGTTTACCGCCGAGAGGCATCATCAGGGGGCGGCAATATTTGAGGCGGCTGGTGGTTACGCCCCAACAATCGGCATTATCGGTACGATACTCGGGCTTATTAACGTTTTATCAAATCTTTCCGATCCTGCCGGACTTGGTCATGCGATTGCACTTGCTTTTATCTGTACACTTTACGGAGTTGCATCTGCAAATATTATGTGGCTTCCAATCGGTATAAAGTTGAAACAGAAACATAAAAGCGAGCAAATAATAAAGGAGATCATGCTTGAAGGTGTATTGTGTTTACAATCGGGAGATAATCCCAGAATCGTTGAGCAGAAATTAAAAGCATTCCTCTCCAAGAGTTATGCCAGCACCATTAATACAGGTGTTAAATAACCATGATGCCCAAAAAGCAGGAAGCAGAAAAAGAAAACAATGAGCGCTGGCTTATTACTTATGCAGATCTTATCACGCTGCTTCTTATTTTCTTTATTGTTTTGTATAGTATGAGCAAGATCAATGAACAGAAGTTTGTTCAACTTTCTGAGTCAATGGCAATTGTATTCGGTAATGTCGGACGCAGTGGTGTGCTTGACGGAGGCAGGTCAGTTATTCCGATGGATCATGCCACGTTCAGGCAGCGTCAAAATATCACTAATACAAAAGAACAGATAAAACGTATGATTGCCAATATGGGGCTTGAGGGAAAAATTACCGTTCGTGAAGAAGCCCGCGGGCTGGTAATCAGTGTGCGTGATACTGTATTTTTCAAACCCGGTTCGGCTGATCTTGGTCCAAGGGCCCAGAATATCATTACTACCGTTGCATCCCTTTTGTCGAATCTGCCAAATAGTATACGTATTGAAGGGCATACCGATAACATACCGATTCATACGTTTCGCTTTTACTCGAACTGGGAACTTTCCACCGCCCGTGCAACAAATGTTCTACACTATCTTGTCCAGAAAAAAAATATCTCTCCGGACAGATTATCTGCGGCCGGGTATGGTGAATTTAAACCGGTTGCAGATAATTCATCGGAAGCAGGACGGGCATCAAACCGGCGTGTTGATATTGTGGTACTTGATGAAGCGTTTGGGAAATTTGAACCGGGGAACGAGGAGAGCAGTTCATCCGGTGACAACCTGGGTAACAATAGAAATCCGCAGTATACATCTCCGGCTGTATCGGCCCCGGATACTGTTACCGATGAGGAGTTGTAACAAAGATGCTTGTAATTACAGCCACAGATGTTTCCGTACTTCAGTTTACAACCTACAGTAATACAACGGTAGCAATATTCATTTCTGTGTTTGTTGTCGTTATCATCATAATTCTTGTTATTGCATCCAGGATGATTGCGAAGCAGAAACAGCTTGAGGAGCATGCAATACAACATAATTTCAAGGATAATTGCCGCCGGTTTGGGTTTGACACGTTCGAAGTTGAGGCAATCGAATCTGCAGTCAGAAAGATACTGGGTGATATTAACGACATTTTTGAACTTCAGAATGTATACGAACGGGTAATTCATGATGATATCGAGGCGATGATTGATTCCGGAAAAGACCTTACCATGATTGAAAATTTATATGGTTCAATCCGTAAAAAGCTTCACTATATCCTGCTCCCTGAAGGTATCCCTCTTACGTCAACCAGGAGCATCTCGTCCGGGCATACTGTTTCCATGATTGATTTGAAATGCGAAGCGCTGCTTGTAGAGAACAGGGAAACATGTTTCATTCTCAGATATCCTCCTGAGCATTCTATCGTTGTAAACCAGGACTCAACTCTCAGGGTCGCGTTTTCACGGTCCGGTGATGGATTGTATGCTGTTGATACAAAGGTAATGGAACATAGCGGAGGGCGTATCAAGTGCCGTCACTCGATCAATCTGAAACGGCATCAATTGCGTCGTGATGTCCGGATGAAATTAAACGGCAGAATCAGACTGTTTATGCGGGATCCGGAGAATAACAGGATTGTTCTTGAGGGGCGTCTGATAGACATTAGCGCCGGCGGAGTTTGTTTTGAATCGTCGGGCTCTGTACCAGTTAAGTCAATATTGACAATTGAAAGTTGTTCACTGCCATTGCAATTAGCCGGTATCAGGACTCAGATACTATCATCATCCCAGCGCGAAAAAGATAATGAAATCATGTTTAAATATCATACATCCTATGTCCAGATTCCCTTTGATAAGAAAGAAAAAATCGTTTCATATCTATTTGTCAGAATGAGGGAATTACAGAAAAAATAGACAGGGGCAGGGAAAGACTGAGGTTGAGGTTAAGATTAAGAAAGAAGGAAAAACAAAATCGTACTCCTCGACCTCAACCTCAACCTTCCTGCATATTGGTTTTTTTCACCCTTTTCCACTGACTTCTTCTTGTTTACAATTATTGCCTGACATATATTAATCCTTCTCAAAAAATAAAGAAACCTTTTTTGATGGGAGTCGTATGTCTCGTTTTTATGCTCAGATGATGGTGCTTGCAGCCTTCGGGGTAGCATTTTGTCAGGGAATTACAGCGTCAGTCCCCGTTGAAAATAATGATTCTACAATTGTAAATGCCGTTTCGGCTGCCGGAGATTCCACTAAAAGTGGCATTGAAGCGAAGGTGACTGCTATTGATGCAAAAACGGACAGTCTGTCAACGGCTCCAAAAGAGGATTCATCTGAACTGACTACAGATTCGACTTCGGTACAGGATTCATCTGATATCTTCAGAGTATCGGGGGATACAGTAAAAACTGAGGATGGAATCAAAATCGTCAAGGTATCTGAGAAACCATCAACAACTGAGTGCAAAATTACGGGTGGTCGCAATGGTATTGGTGTCAACATGATGGTTAAATTTATTATGTCATCAGAGCTGAATAACTACCTGGATGATCTTTACAAAAAAATGATAGATGATGCTGACGGAATAGTTATGGATGAAACGGGTTTCAGTGGAATGCCTGTAATGATTGGATTCAAAGTAAAAGGTATTGTGTATGTCATTCCAGAACTCGGATTGGAACCGTTCGGGACCTTTAATTATGGTTGGAAAATGATGAAACTCAAAATTAGCGATAAGAATCTGGCAATCACTCTTATTGATAAGGATGTGAGAGCCAATCTTTTTGAGTATGGTGGCGGTTTAAACATATGGGCACGGGTTTCTTCTGCCAGGGTTGCATCATTTAAAGCCGGACTGGGTGGGTATGTTACCTATACCTACCTGAATGTGGAGTCGTATGACGGGACTGTTGATCATTCAGGTTTTGGTGGCGGGATGAATCTTCTTGCAGGTGTTGACATTACCCTGAAGAAGATCACAATTAACGTCGATTTTTCAATACCTATCGGATCATCAGAATTGACACAGGATGGGTCTTTTACAAATAGGGGAAATAATCAGATAAGGTATCCGGACGGTTATCGCCATACTGGTATCGAGATCAGACCTGGAGTTATGTTTCATTTCTAACTCTGGCTATTCAGGTTAAATCTGATAATTATTAAGGTTTATTCAATAAAGAAAAGACAATCTTCTTGTCTTTATGTTTTATAAAGTCTGCCCTTCCAATCAGCCAGAAGATAATGTATAATCCAGACTTCTTTTTAGTCGGGGGCGTGATGGTCGTGTTCCCGAACATAGAGTTGTCAACATATGCCGGGAGTATGATTAACGTACTACTTTTAGGGTACAGTGATCATTGATATTCTGCAGGTATGTTTTTTTTGTTGAAATGAGGAATTTAAATCGAACTAAAAATGTGAAACTATTTCACAATATTTGTGTTATCAGATAGTATTCAATGGTTTGGCGGAATTGCCATTTTAAAAAAAAGATATTTATCAGGACAATTAAGGAGATAGTGCAGGAGAGTGTATGATACGTTTTTTTAGGGTAGGTCTATCCCTTCTTCTGATTACGGGCGGAGGGTTGCTGGTGGCGGGTGATGTTTTAAAGCTGGAGGATGTTATTGCTGCAGTTTGCAGTCAGAGTGACAGTGTTCAGGGGTTACATGAAAATATCAAAAAATCAAAGCAACAGATTCGTGAACAATATGCAAATGCACTTCCGGTAATTTCTGGAGAGATTTTTGCCGGGCGGGCATACGGGCAGGGTTTGGGCAGTGGAACACCACCACCACCACCGACAGATTCAGATAGTAGCATACTCGTTAACTTACGGATGCTTAAGGGTATACTTGGGCAGACTTTGGCAAGCATGTCTAAATCGGGTGATGCACCGGTTTATAGTGCATCATTGAATATTGCCCAACCTATTTACACATTCGGAAAAGTAGGTACTGCAGTCAAGGTCGCAAACTATTATGATAGCGCAACCCAGCTTTCGGTAGAGCGCAGCATTCAAAATCTACAGCTTGCAGGGCTTGATCTTTATTACGGAGTATACCTTGCTGATATGGCACTTTCGGTGCAGCAGGGTTCAGTTGCGCGGTTACAGGATCAGAGTGAATATTTAACACGAAACTTCTCACTTGGCTCCGGTTCAAAAGCACAGATACTTTCTACCAATGCGGATCTTGAACAACTGAAATCTGACATTATGGCATCCAGACAGTCGCTTAAAACATTAAAAAATCGTTTGGGCATGATGATGGGGAGGGAGAGGACTGATTCAATCGAACTTGACACAGCAGGTGCACTGGTCCGGTCATTTATGGAAACGATGCCAACATTTGATGATGCATTTAAAACAGCAATTGAAAATCGCAGTGATCTGAAATCACTTGACTATATGAGGAAAGCAAACGACGGCGGAGTGAAAATCTATAAAGCAATGTATTACCCGTCAATTGCTGCAACAGCAAAGGTTGGTACCGGTGGAAAGGAATTTGAAAACCTATTTGATCCGGACTATAAAACCTGGCAGGTTGGTGTTGGATTACAGTGGACTATGTTTGATGGATTCGCGAACAGTGCGAAAGCACGTCAGTATCAGTCTGATTCCCGGAAACTTGCGATTACGCGTAATATGCTGCTGAAGGCACTTGCTATCGAGATTGATGCCGCATTGACATCCTGTGTAACAGCAGACAGTGCCGTTGGGGCATCAGAAGCTGCACTTGCGGCAATGAAAGAGGTATATCAACTTACATACGATAATTTCAAGCAGGGGAGCGGTCAATTTACAGATTTGCAACTTGCGGAGGAACGTTTGCGTCAGTGCGAATTTGCAATCGTTTCTGCAAAATGTACAAAGATCCGTAACCGCGCGGTATTGCTGGTGGCGATGGGGAAAACTATTATTACGGTGGAGGAAAAATGAAAACATTATTTAAAATAATACCGATTATAAGCTTTGCTGCAGCGTTAATTATGATAGCTCCCGGCTGCAAGGGTCAGAAAACTACTGAAAACGGGCATGGTACAGATGGTAAAAAAATGACTGATACTGCAAAAATCAAGGTTATTGTACATGATCTTACAGAAAGCGATTTCGAAGACTGGGGTACTTACAGTGCAGATCTTCGTGGCCGTGAAGACGCTAATCTGACCGCACCTGCGCTGGGCGGAAGGGTTTCATCAATAAGACCGATTGGTACTTATGTAAAGGCCGGTGATGCACTTTGCGATATAGATGGCGAAAAGTATGAAGTATCACTTCAGGCTGCACAGGCTCAGGTTGATGTCGCAAAAGGGGATCTTGAACGTGCAAAGGTCAACGTTGAGAAGGGTTCGCTCGGGCGTTCTGTTATTGATGCCGCGAATCTTGCATATCAGAATGCGAGGATGAACAAGGCTACTGCACAGCGTGCATATGAGGACTGCAGGTGTCAGGCACCGTTCGATGGCGTTCTTGTGAGCAGGTCGATTGAACGTTTTCAGACAGTGACACCGGGAATGCCGACGGTCAGATTATCAAGACTTGATCAGCTTGAGGCACAGATTGCAATTCCTGAAAGTGAAGCATTTGGTTTTACAGAGGGTATGAAAGCTGAATTCAAGCTGCTTCAGATTCAGAATCCGGATCGTGTATATGAGGGAAGAATTTCCAGTATTGACAGAGTTGTTGATTCCCGTTCCCGTACAGTAACTGCACGTATCATTCTGTCAAACAAAGACCACAGTCTCAAACCTGGAATGGTGGGGCGGGCCCGTATTCTCAAGAAGAAGTACCAGAAATCCATCGTTATCCCGGCTACATCAATACTGCGTTTACAAAACGGAACGTCGGTGATGGTCGTTGAGAATAACATGGCTCGTCAGAGGATCGTTGAAATTGAAGTAAGCACCGGTGACAGTGTTCTTATCAGAAAAGGGCTTGCTGCAGGTGAGAAACTGATTACAACAGGAGCATTCCAGGTTAGTGACGGTACAAAGGTCGTTTACTAAAATGGTAATGTCAACCGTGCAGCACTGTTTGAAGAGTGCTACGGCATTGTTGATCGCATATTGTAAATATGAATAAATACAGGAGAAACTATAGATGACAAGGTTTGCACTTAAGAACCGGATGTCAGTCATTGTACTGGCGGTGATATTGTTTATCACCGGACTTATGAGTTTTGTCGGGATGCGCAGGGAGGCATTCCCGGAAATCAAGATACCGTACATTTTTGTGACAACTGTGTATCCGGGGGCAAATCCACCGGAAATCGAAAATCTGATCACGCAGAAAATTGAAGATAAACTTGATGGTATTGATGGCGTGAAGAAAATGACCAGTTCAAGCAATGAAAGTTATTCAAACATATTTCTTGAATTTGATCCATCTGTCAATATTGAGGATGCATTGCGGAGAGTAAAGGACAAGGTTGATCAGGCAAAGGGGGACCTGCCCGATGATGCCCAGGATCCTATTACACAGGAACTTAATTTTTCAACAATACCTATTGTTAATATCTCACTCTATGCCGATTATGACATCGAGCGTCTTGAATCCATTGCTGACAATCTAAAGGACAAAATGGCAAAAATCTCCGGTGTACTTGAATCGAAGGTTCAGGGAAAACAGGAGAAGGAAATCGCCATTGACGCAGATCCTGCGCTGCTGCGTCAGTACGATCTTACGCTGCATGACATTGTAACTGCAATTCAGGGTCAGCATAAAAATATTCCCGGCGGTACGATGCTGACATCAGGATTCAGATTCTCGCTTAAAGTCACCGGAGAACTCAGCAGTCCGGATGAATTCAGGGAACTGATAGTCCGTGCTGACAAACAGAAAATGATTCGTATTAAAGATGTTGCAAATGTCAATTTTACCTATACCAGGGATCGCCAGTCGATCTCCCGTACCAACGGTAAACCATCACTGACCCTTACCGTTGCAAAAAGAACCGGTGAGGATATCGTACGCATTGCTGATGAAGTAAACAGGATTCTCAGGGATGAGAGTTCCGGATGGCCTGCCGGAACTCATTACGAAATTACCTATGATATGTCAAAGAGTATCAAACATCTGGTGAATGAGCTACAGAACCATATTCTAATGGGAATTATCCTTGTACTATTAGTGCTTAGTTTCTTTCTCGGTACCCGTAATTCGATCTTTATTTCTACAGCAATCCCATTTTCTATGGCAATCGGATTCATAGTGCTTTCTTATATGGGTATCACCCTGAATATGGTTGTATTGTTTTCGCTGGTACTTGCTCTTGGTATGCTTGTTGATGACGGTATCGTGGTTGTCGAGAATATTTTCAGACATTTACAAATGGGTAAAAATCGATGGCAGGCATCACTTGATGGAACACAGGAAGTGATGATTCCGGTATTTACAGCAACACTTACAACCGTAGGAGCGTTTGCGCCGGTCTTTTTCATGCCGGGTATCATGGGTGAATTCATGCGATATCTGCCACTGACCGTTGGTATCACCCTGACAGGTTCCCTTTTTGTCGCTTTTATATTCAACCCGGTGTTTGCGTCGTTGACAATGAATATCGCGGATGTTCACAAAATGGAAGGCAGTAACCAGAACTGGTTTGAACGGTTTAAAAATATATATAGGAATTTCCTTGGATTTTTTCTCGGACATCCGCTTTTATTGACTGTGTTTTGCCTGCTGTTTATAGTATCCGGTATTTTCATGTATTCAGCATTCGGGCCCGGTGTTGTGTTCTTCCCCAATACCGAACCGGAAGTTGTGTCTGTTGAAGTGGAGGGGCCGCTTTCGCAGAATATTGATATGACCGATTCAACGCTGAAAATACCCGAGGATGTTCTGTTACGTCTTTCTGACACAATTGCATCAATAAAAAATCTTAACGCAATTGTAGGTTCCGGTAAATCGGAAAGTTTTAGTGGAGGAAGTGCGGAGAGTCATAAGGGGTATGTTGATGTCGTCTTCAAGGATTTTAATGAACGGAAAGTTTCATCCTTTAAGACCATGGCCTGGATGGAAAATAATCTTAAGGATCTTGCGCCAGGATGGAAAATACGTGTTGTAAAGCAGCAGGATGGCCCTCCGACAGGGAAACCCATTGAATACGAGATAAGTGGCGAGGATTATGCACAATTAAGTGTGATTGCAGATTCACTTAAGAAAATGTTTGAAACAATTCCTGGAATCACCAATGTGGGTCATGATTATGATCCTGCACGGCCGGAAATTCGCATTGATGTAGATCGTGAGCAGGCAAAGCAGCTTGGTTTCTCGACAATTGATGTCGCGTCGGCGGTTCGTGGTGCTATTTACGGATCGGAAGCGGCCAAGTATCGTATTGGTCAGGATGAGTATAAAATTATGGTTCGTCTGGCGCCGGATATTCGTGAGGATATTAACGGATTGAATCAGATTGTGGTAAGTAAAGAGGGTAAAGAAGCTCCGTTACCAAGTGTTGCCTTGATAAGCCAGGGGGCCAATATTGCCTCGATTCGTCACGTTGCCGCCAGGAGAACCATTCAGGTATGGGGTGAGCTTGCTCCGGGGCAGAAAGATGAACAGCAGCCCAAAAAAATCGCTGCAGATATGGTCGCAAAGATGATGGTTCCGTCAGGGTACACTGTTCAGCCGGGAAGTTCAAACAGGGAACAGGTTGAGACACAGCAGTTTATCATGAAAGCGTTTTTTATCGCAATGAGCATAGTGTTTTTAATCATGGTGTTCCAGTTCAACTCGCTATTTCAACCATTTTTGATTCTGATCGGTATTTTTATTTCGGTTGGCGGTGTGTTCTGGGGGTTATTTATTGTTAATAAGTTCAATGCGTTTGTAAATTTGATTACTGGCGGTGCTGCAAATTTTCAGGATGTAACGTTCTCAATAATATTCAGCGGTGTCGGGATTACTGCGCTTGCGGGTGTCGTTGCCAAGAATGGTATTGTGTTAATTGACTTTATGAACAGGCTGCGCAGGGATGGTAAAGATCTGAAGACTGCGGTGATCGAAGGTGGTGCGACGCGTCTGCGTCCGGTACTCCTGACAGCGACTACGGCAATGATCGGGTTATTGCCGCTTGCAACCGGTATCGGTTTTGATTTTGCACATATGTCAATTGTAACAAAGTCGGAAACAACACAGATGTGGGCTCCCATGGCCTGGGCGATCTTCTGGGGTCTGCTCTTTAATACAGTTCTTGTTCTTATCGTAACGCCTACCTATTATTATGCCTGGGAAAAATTCAGGGACTGGCAGCGCAGTCGCGGAAAAAAAGATAGGGCTGGGTAAGAAGGAAGAAGTGGGTATGAAGGGATGGAAGAGAAACATTACTTTCACCCCTCACTCCTACCTGAGGGATATG
>CAYMGX010000084.1:0-5319 GCA_964390065.1 uncultured Fibrobacter sp.
TATCGCTTTTCAGAGCTAAATTGCGTATATTTTTACTATGAAGACAAAAAACGTCCGTTCCTTTAACATTTATCATTACACAGATTACAGGATACTTCTCAAAGAGTATTATGCTCATCAGAAGAAAGAGGTACCGTCATTTTCTTTCCGGTATTTTGCAATGCGATCGGGTGTTTCTGCGAGTATGTTCAAGGATATTATTGAAGGTCGTCGTCGTCTCAGTCTTGATGTTATGCAGAAATACGCTGCCGCAATGAATCTTTCGCCAAAAGAGTGTGAGTATTTCAGTGCGGTTGTTCATTTTGTTAATAGCAAATCAAATGATGAAAAAAACCTTCATTTTACAAAAATGCTTCGTTTACGGGGTAATTCATCAATAAAATTTATAAGTGATAAACAATACGAGTTTTTCAGGTACTGGTATCACAGTGCAATCCGTGAAATGGTGACACTGAGTGATTTTAAAGAGGATTATGATTGGATTGCAAAGCGGTGCATACCACGGATTACTTCCGCACAGGCAAAAAAATCTGTTGAAATTATGTTGCAGCTTGGTATTCTTCAGAGAAATGCTGATGGCAGGCTGGAACTGACAAATGCAGTAATTTCATCCGAGTACGAGATGAAATCCTTTGTTCTACGGAATTTTCAATCGGAGATGATCGGACTTGCTAAAGATGCGTTAGAACGTTTCGAACCTGAAGAACGGGAAATTAGTTCACTGACACTTGGTGTTTCGCCCGGGTGTTTCGCCAGGATAAAAGAGCGAATTAGAACATTCAAGGAGGAGTTGTTGACAATGGTGGTTGAAGACTCAACTTCATCAGAAATTGTCTGTCAATGTAATTTTCAGCTTTTCCCCCTGATAGAGAATAAAACTGATGCTACAAGCGAGGAACAATGATTAGCATTGCTTACCATGGCAGAACACGCGTTATTATTGCTGTTGCAAGTATTATTTTTATGTTACTTGCACTCATAAATGTCTGCTGTACATCAGGCGGTTCAATTGCAGGTACCGGTTCGCAGTCCGGAAACGGTCGTATTTCAGGTGTTGCGTATACCTCCGATGGTACACCGGCGGCAAATGCCATTGTACGTGTTCGTTTACAAAACTATACTGTTGCAAATGCACTTCAAAAAAACTCTGACGCCTGGCGTGATCTTCGTACCGATCTCTCCGGGAGATTTGCCGTTGATTCACTTGACACCGGTAAGTATTTCGTTGAAATTAATGATGAAAATGCACACGCAGTACTGTTAGCATGTACATTGTCCCTTCAGGATTCACGTGCAGATTTACAAAAGAGTATTTTACAGTCGACAGGTGCAATTCGCGGAACGTTTTTATCGGAAGCGGATTCTGCAGCAATGTATGTCCAGGTATGTGGTCTGGAACGTTCGGGGGTACGTGAACTGTCAACAGGTGGTTTTGTTATCAGGGATGTACCTGCCGGAACGTACATCGTTCGTGTTCTTGCAGCTTCACCAGCGTATCGTCCTGTTGATATCACCGGTGTCACTGTCATATCTGATTCAGTTTCATCAATCGGCGCAGTCGACTACATTCGCCTGAGTAAGTGGCATTTCTCAAAGCGTCTTTATTTTAACACAACAGCATCAGGAGTACTGATATCAGATATGGTACGGGATTTTCCGGTTCTTGTCCGCCTGCATGCTGATAATTTTGACTTCAATAGTGCGAAACATGACGGAAGTGATTTGCTTTTTACAAAATCAGACGGAACTGTTCTGCCGTTTGAAATTGAGTACTGGAACGCACCTGAGAACCGTGCTGCAGTCTGGTTCAAGGCGGATACACTTCCTGTTGCTGATAGCTCCCGTTATGTAAATATGTACTGGGGTAATCCATCAGTTGCTACTGCATCGGATAGCAGGAATGTTTTTGATACAACAGCGCATTTTGCTGCCGTTTGGCATTTAAGTGACACGGGTCTGGTTTCAATGGATGCAACGCTCAATAGTAATAACGGTACAAATTCGGGATGTACTTCGTCGGACGGAATAATCGGTCCGGCAAGACGATTTACAGACGGTACATATGTTAAAATACCCGGACTTCTTGGTGCGCCCACAAATGTTACCCTGAGTGCCTGGATAAAATCCGATACAACCACTGGTCAGGAAGTGATCACTCTTGGTGATGCAATTCTGATTCGTCTTGATGAACATATTAACAGTGCAGGAACTGCTGGTTCCTACCATAGTGATTCTTTGGATGAGCTTAGCAGTTTCTCGATAACCGGTTCAGGAGTGACACTCGCGAAAAGTGGTTGGCGTTATGTTGTTTACACACACAACTCGTCCACCCATACTCAAACCCTGTATATAGATGGGATTCAGGTGGCTGTTACAAATTTTACCTCACCGATATATTATACCGGGGTTGGCAAGGATACGTATTTAGGCATCCATGGTAATGGAAAAACAATTTTCAACTTTGTCGGAAGACTTGACGAAGTACGTGTTCAGAATGCTGTCATGAGTGCCGATTGGGTTAAGCTTTGTTACGAAAATCAAAAAGCAAGTGACGCATTATTGCAAATCCGTTAGCTGTTCGACACTATAATGTCGCATAGTGTCTGAATCGCTGAAACCCACTTCATTACAATGGTTTATACTATACCACATAACTATTGGTTCTGGTTCAGGTGTATAGACTCAACCTCAAAATTTACACTTGTTTTACCTTTAGTTTCTTCCCCTTTTCATCCTGAATTTATAGGTAATATGTTCGCAAAATAAATACTGTTCGCATATAAATATGTTGTAATAATCATTAAAATCAATTAATTATAACGCAATATGTTCGCGTAAATAGCTGGTGTATTCGTTTTTTTTAAGCAGGATATGGTAAAATCACCTTATATTGTAATAAATATTAGTGTATGAAAGTATGTATTAAGAGTACTGAATTGATTTTGTACAGAGTACCTAATTGAACACTCTATTTATTACCGGAGTAGATATCATGAATAAAATGTCGTTGAATGTGTCCGCAATGATTATTAAAAAAATTGCAGCCTGTTTTTTGTTGCTCCTGGGGTTGGTTGCTTCAATGCCACACTTGTCGTATGGAGCGATTCAGGCCACGTTCTACGTTGCTCCGGATGGCGATGATTCCAATCCTGGTACTATTAGTGCACCGTTTAAGACAATTACCGCGGCACGGGACGCTGTCAGGACTATAAATGCGTCGATGACAGGTGATATCTGTGTGTATCTGAGAGGCGGCGTTTATCCGGTAGCAAGTACAATTGTGCTAAAACCTGTTGATTCAGGAAAAAATGGATTCAGAGTTTTTTATAAAGCCTATGAAGATGAAGTCCCGGTTATTAGTGGAGCTGTAAAGGTAACAGGATGGACATTGCACAGCGGAAGTATTTACAAAGCACCACTTGATAGAACTACAAAACTTCGCAATCTTTATGTAAATGATAAACGTGCGAACATGACAAGTAAGACTGCAACTGCACGTGGCGGTCAGGGAACCTACTCTGTTGTTGCCGGGCAGGCATCATGGGCATGGGTAAGTGGCAGTAAAAGTGATGGTGTAAAGTATAATACATCAGATATTCCAGCAATCGCGTCCAATAAAGATGATCTTGAAATTGTAAACGGAACAACCTGGAATGAAAACATCGCCTGTGTACGGGATGTTATTACTACATCAGATAATTATCGCGCACTGATGTTGCAGCAGCCCTATGGTGCGATAGCTCAGACACCAGGCTGGGGTGCCGGTTTTACTACTTCAGGAAATCATACAATTTATAATGCTTATGAATTTCTTAATTCTCCCGGTCAGTTCTATTTCGATAAAACAGCAAAGATGCTCTATTATATTCCTCGCAGTGGTGAAAATATGGCGACTGCGGATGTTCAGGCACCTGTTGTTGATAAGCTGTTTGATATCGCTGGTGTATCACAAACCGAGCGTGTTGCCAATATCACCTTTGAGGGTATTACCTTTGCCAACACAGAATTCAATCTCGTTAAAGTCGGTGATTCATACGGAAAGACAACATGTCAGGGTGCTAACGGTTTTCATGCATTTGCAAGTACCGATTGGCATTCTACCAGATATGAGCTTCTTGATGTACATCCGGGACTAATTACTGTCACAAACTGCAGCTCAATTGACTTCGTAAGAAACGTTGTCAAGCATAGCGGCAGTGATGGTATAAACATGGCAAATGACGTGATTAACTGCAACATTATCGGTAACTACATTACCGATATTACGTCAAGTGGTATTACTATCGGACATCCGCAGCATATCGCAATTGGTGATGGTGGTACACATGCGAAGTATAAGGCTGGTGTTGAGGGAATCTGTAAGAACAACACTATTTCAAATAACTATTTATATAACATAAGCACAGCACCGGGGTTTGGCGGCTGCGCAGCGGTCACAGCTTATTTTGTTGAGAGTGTAAAGATAACCAATAACACAGTTCAGCAAACTGCATACAATGGTATACATCTTGGGTGGGGATGGTGTAATTTTCTGGAATCCACGACGTGTAAATCCAATATAATCAGTAATAATAGAATCATTGATGCACTACGGAGACTTCATGACAGCGGTGGAATTTACACAATCGGACAGATGCCGGGTACTGAAATCAATGAGAATTATGTGCGTGGTATTCCCGCAGCAACTTCCGGGCCGACTTATGGTTTACACAATGATGAAGGTACAACGTATATCGTTGAAAATGATAACGTGCTTGATATTGATAAAAATGTTAAGTATACAATAAATTGTGAGGATTATGGTAAGAAACATCATCTTACAATTTTACGTACCTATGCAACAGTTAACAAAATGGGTATTAATCCTCCAAACAGTACAATTGATCCAATTACGGTGGTTTCTGATGCAGTCTGGCCGCTTAAACAGTATACGGTATGCGTGAATTCCGGAGTTCAGGACGCATATGCAGATATTATTCCGGACGGCCAGATTCCTCTTATGGATTATGTATTTCCTGCAAGTTGTGCAGTTACTGCAAAAACAGCAATCAAGATAAGAAGTACCGGGGATTCCACAAATACCGTATGGTTTGCGCCTTCAGGTGTTACATCATTCGGAGAGGATTTATCGACAACCAAAGCTAACGGTAAAGCAACGACAATTTCTACTCCGACAGCAAATGGAACGTATAAATTACACATTGTCAATGCTGCAGGTAAAAAGATTGGTGAATCGACAGCAATTTTAAGAGTTACAGGTGGAACTCCTATTGATAAAATAAGCAGAATTGCTCCTGTGACAAAAATGACAATGTCAGT
>CAYMGX010000084.1:5419-7680 GCA_964390065.1 uncultured Fibrobacter sp.
TAGGAGGCTGTGATGAGAGCACATTCTCAAACGATGCTAAGCGTGGTAATGCTGCTACTATCTGGTGTTTTGGCAGTATCTCAGGCATCTGCGTTACAAACTGAGTTATCAGAATACTGGCAGCAGCAGTATCAGGAGCTTAATGGAAAGATCAATGAACGGCAGGGTCTGAGAAAAGCTGATATTGACGAGAATGTCATCGCGGATAAAAATGCACTTATATTGTCAACAGACAGGACACCATCTGATGTTCTGTATCGCAGAACAAAGGCTCTTATACAGAATCTTAGTAAAAAGATTGATGCAAAACAGATTGCTGAATTCGAAAGAAGACTTGAAAATCTTAGACCATCCGGATCAACAGGCGCGCTTGCCAAAACCGGGGCACAGAATTCTGCAGAAGCAGAGAATCAGTTTCTTGAACTTAGCGCATTGAATCGCGCTGTAGCGCTCAGTAATCCGCTTATTGATTTTGATGACTTGATTTTTGTTGGATATGCCGGTAATGTTGGTGGTACTGAGCCTCATATGTGTGATCAGTACAATCCGTGGAATGTAGCCGGCGGTGGCGGTCTTTATATGCTCAAGAACATAAAGACTACTCCGACACTGGTAGATATTCTGAAGGATTCCAAATGTGTCAATGGTTCGTTTAAAGGTTCAAACCTGGCCGGCGGTGGATTTCTTTCTCCGGATCTGTCTTTTGATGGAAAGAAAATTGTTTTCGCATGGACATCAATGAATTCAAAATGCTACCATATTTTTAAAGTCAATATTGATGGGACAGAACTGACACAATTGACGGATGGTCCTGAGAGTGAATTTAATTTCCTTCAAAACTCCAACCACAATGATTTTGATCCATGCTGGCTTCCTAATGGAAGAATTGCATTCATATCAGATAGACGTGGCGGTTATGGACGCTGTCATACTAAAAGTAAACCAACATTTACTCTGCACTCAATGAAAGATGATGGTAGTGATATTCTTTGCCTCAGCTATCATGAAACTAATGAATGGAATCCGAGCGTTGATAATAATGGAAAAATAGTCTATACACGGTGGGATTATGTTGACAGGGATGACTGTATAGCACATCATTTGTGGACTTGTTATCCTGATGGCCGTGATCCGCGGTCGTATCATGGTAATTATCCGCTTCCGTTACAGACATTAACGGGTGGTGGATTTACTGATGGTCGCAGAAACAGGCCATGTGCGGAACTCCACATTCGGGCAATTCCGAATTCTCAAAAGTATATTGCAACATCAGGACCACATCATGGTTTTTCATTCGGGGATCTGGTATTAATTGATCCGACTATCGAGGATGACGGGAAAGTATCGCAGGTTAAGAAATTAACAACATCCCAGGCAGGATGGCCTGATGCTCCGGGTGGTGCGTATGCTACTGCATGGCCTCTGAGCGAAGACTATTACATCTGTAACAAGAATAAAACGCTTATTCTGCGCGACATAACAGGAAATGAACAGCTCATCTACTCAACGTCAGCAGCATGGACACCGTTTGAACCAATACCTGTCAAAGCATCTACAAAACCACCTGTACTTGCCACAAAAACATGGGATGGTGAACGCAAATCATTAAGTGATCATTATCGCGCAACAATACAGGTAAGTAATGTTTATGAGGGTGATATACCACTTCCGACAGGTGTTAAAGTTTCAGCAATGAGAATCGTTCAGGTTTTCCCTAAAGAAACAATCAATGTAAGTGAACCGCGTAACGGGTATCCTGCAGAAGCATTAACACGAATGTCTCTTGGTACTGTACCTGTTGAAGAAGATGGCAGTGTGTATTGTGAAGCACCGGTTGATAAAATATTGTATTTTCAATTGCTTGACGAAAAAGGACTAGCTGTTCAGTCAATGAGAAGTGCTACCTATGTGCATAAGGGTGAACAAATGGCATGTATCGGATGTCATGAGAATAAATGGAAAGCAACACCGGTGACAACAAACAGAATCGCTTTTAAAAGAGCACCGTCAAAACTTACACCAGATGCCGGTGGTGTTGAGCCTGTCAATTATGCACGACTGGCGAAACCTGTTTTTGATAAAAACTGTCGTTCCTGTCATGTGCAAAAATCAAGGAGTCCGGATTTTTCATTCACCAGTCTGAAAAACTATGCTTTTTATTTTTGCGGTGATGGAAATCCGTGGTTGAATGGTGATATTGTAACATCACTCAGAGGTGGTTCAAGAACAACACCGGGAAAATTTGGTGCATCATATTCAAA
>CAYMGX010000084.1:7780-15962 GCA_964390065.1 uncultured Fibrobacter sp.
TCTTAATCAGTTTGGCGCGTCAGTTAGTTATGAGCTGAATGGAGATAATCAATATGATATATATCATAACGGATCAGTAATATACAGGATGAAGTATACATACACTGATGATGGAGATCCACAGAGAATTGACGTAGTGGATAAAAGTGGTACAATGCTTTATTATGCAACGTTTTCATCTGCAATAAAGACAATTTTCCAGACAGCAGCGTCTGTTACAAAGATGGAATTCATAGTTACTGCTGACAGGGGCAAACTAACCATTATGTTAAAGAAAGATTGCGAACTTAAAGCCTGTATTTATAATTTGTCCGGAAAGCTTGTATCGGTTCCATATACGGGTACGCTAAAGGCTGGCATACGATCTGTTGCATTCAGGCTTGATCAGGCAAATGCGAAAAAAGTTGCATCGGGTATGTATATCATGCGTTTATTTGCTGATGGTTTACCGGTATCGGAATCAAAAAAATACTTTAAAGCAGCAGGGAGGCACTAAATGAAATACAAGGTAGTTTTAGCTGCTATAGTACTTTTTTGTCAAACAATCACTGCAGATAAGGCTGCGACATTAAAGACCGTTCCACCAGGGCTGATCTTTGAGCTGCTCGCGCTTAATGGTGATCTTGAGACAGCACAAAAACCTAAATATCTATCCCCGTCATCGATGGCTGTTTCCCCGGATCAAAAATTTATTTATATCGGTGAACAGACAGCAAAACAGGTAGACATATTTACTGTTGCAACCAATACTGTCACAAAGTCAATCAAGGTACCCAATGAACCAACGGGAATTGCCGTGTCCGCTGAAGGCGACAAAATATATGTAACATGTTCATCAGAACGATGGCCATCGGGAATCGTATGTGTCATTAATACTGCAAGCGGTACTATTGACAAAAAAATATCTGTTGGGCATATGGCGCGTTCCCCTGTTTTAAGTCCTGATGGTACAACGTTGTATGTTTGTAACTGGTTGGAAAACTCACTTTCATTTATTGATGTTGCATCAGGGAAAGAGTTTAAAAAAGTTCAGGCTATTAAGGAACCATATTCTGCCGCAGTGTCAAAAGATGGAAAGTTTCTGATTGTTGCAAATATGATCCCTGATGGTATCGCTACAGATACCACGATGGCATGTAAAATTTGTTTTATTAATACATCAACAGGAAAAATGGATAAGGTAATAAAACTTCCTAATGGAAGCCATTCAACTATGAATATCACGTTATCTCCTGATGGAAATTACGCATTTATTCCACACCTTATAGGACGTGTCAATCTTCCCGCTATTACGCTTGAGCAGGGATGGGTTCACTCCAACAATCTTGCTATTGTCGATATGGAAACACAGACTTTATATAATGATGTTGAACTTGATGACAATCAGAATGGATATGCGAATCCATGGAGTACTGTGTGCACTGATGATGGCAAGTGGCTTTGCATTGCGTATGCCGGCTATGATGTTGTAACAATTATTGATCTCCCCGGAATGTTAAAAAAACTTGTCGGAAAAGGTGATGTGTCGCATGAATTTACATTTATCAGAGAATTGAAGAAGAATGTGACCACTCAGGTTAAAAGTGCACGCAGTATTGTCGCCATTGGTTCCAAACTATATCTGACAGGTTTTTTCTCACAAACAATAAATTGCATTGATGTCAATGCATCAATATTGACAGCTTCGAAGTATGCGCTTGCCGAAGAAAAGACGCTTACTGTTGAACGAAAAGGAGAAGCATTGTTTTATGATGCCAATTTATGTGTGGGACACTGGCAGTCTTGCCACTCCTGTCATCCCTTTACCCGTCCTGACGGCTTGAACTGGATATTATCAGATTCATATCTCAGTGCACCTAAAAATGCAAAAAGCATGCTCCTGACCTTTCAAACACCACCAACAAACTGGGCAAGTAAAAGGGACAACGCTTTTGAATCGGTACGTTCCGGTATTCGTCTCGAACTGCAGATAGAACCAACTGCAGATGTAAGTCTCGCTCTTGATACGTTTTTAATGCGTCTCAAGCCGGTACCAAGCCCTAAGCTTATTAAAGGTAAACTCAGTGATGCTGCTGCTAAAGGTAAAAAATTGTATTATGATAATACAAAGACAGACTGCGCATACTGTCATCCTGCACCGCTATTTACTGATTTAAAACGGCATAATTCCGGTACTGTTGATGATGCTGATCCAACGCTGGAATGGGACTCACCATCAATAATCGAATGCTGGCGGACCGCACCGTACAATCACATCGGTTCACATGAGACAATTGAGGAAAACCTTAAAGAACCCGGTCATTCAAAAAAAATAACTTCTCTAACGCAAGAGGAGTTTGATAATCTTGTTCAATATATTCTTTCGTTGTAAATGATTTTAACAGGAACGTGTGATACTATGAAAATACTTCTTACCTGGTTACTGATTTTTGTTTGCCTGCAATTAACGTTTGCACAGGAGGAAAAAAAGAGTCCGGTAATTTCCGGCTGGGGATGGATGACATTAGGTCAGGTTCAGAAATCCGAACGCAGTAATAAGGCCACTATTGTTGATTTTAATAAGAAGTGGCTTTCTGATGTACAAACAGGAATAAAAGTAACTGCACCGGTTGGTAGTCGCAGCGTTTGTAAAGTTCATCTCATGGGGTCGATGGCATTTCCTGTTATTAATGTAACTGCCGGAGCTGATAATGCAGAACCGCTTCAAAAATCGTTCTCACTTGCGATCCTTGAGGCATCGATGAAAACAAACTGGAAAATCTCCGACAATGATACAATTGTCAATGAGTTCGGATATTTTCCTGTCAAGTACAATCCTGATGCAATGAATCTTGGCGAATACCTTTTCAGAAGCAGTGCGTATCCAGCTCTTGTTTCAAGCGGATTTGAAACCGCTGACAAGGTCAAACTGGCAGGTTTACATACAGGATATATTAATCATGCCGGTTCCGGTAATTATAAAATGGATTTGTATATAAACACAGAAACTGAACATTTTCCAACACATGATCTATCACTGTCACTGCTGGCCGGGTATTCAACTCCAAAAACTTTTTTTGACATTTCCGCAGGTGTTTCGTTTTTCCATATGATAGCATTTGACGAACAGCGGCTTACGCCAGGAATGACAAGTGCCTATAATACCGTTGCAACATCTTATGTCGATACACTTAGCGGGGATACTACTGATTATACATTCAGGGGAACGAAACTGGCCGGTCGGTTTACAATTGATCCTAAAGCATTTTTTCGTTCAACTATATGGGGTAAAAATGACCTGAAAATATATGGCGAAGCTGCAATATTGGGTGTAAAGAATTATCCCGGCTGGTATCAGGAGATGAATGAGCGTATGCCCATAATGTTTGGAATAAATTTACCTGCATTCAAAGTTCTTGATGTATTGGCTCTTGAATTTGAGTATTATCCGAATCCCTATATGAATGCCTATCAGTTTGTATGGAAGTCAAATTCTCCGGTGCCATATTTTGAAAGCAACATCGGTATTGACTACACTTCTGAATGGAAAAAGAAAACCGATGATGACTGGAAGTGGTCGGTGTATGCATCCAAAAAAATTAGAAATGTCCGGATAAGCGGTCAGGTCGCAAGTGATCACTCTTCAAGAGCATCATATCTGCCCGCAGGTAAAAAACTGTATACCGAGATGGTTCCAAAAACTAAAGACTGGTATTTTATGCTCAGGTGTGGATTTTTATTTTAGAGTACTAAAGGCTCATAAATAGTATTAAAGGAAGGGTATGCTGCTATGAATGTACAAACAAAAGATACTATTAATGTTAATTATTCAACCTATACCAATGATTTCGGATGCGCAGAATACTATTTAGTATGTAAAACAAGTGATGAATTGACATATGAGGATGCTCTGGACGATTTGTATGATGCCTATATGGAATCAATTGCTGAAATAGGTCTTGACGAAACAACATTACAATTTACACGGGTTTATGTTAGTGATATTTCAAATGAATATGGGCGGTTACGATCATCACGAATATATAAGTATCTTTGCAATGGAGCCGTATCTGTTATTGAGCAAAGCCCGATTGTTGGACCGGTTTCCCTATTGTCCTATCATATGAAAAGTGAATTTTCCTTCCTGAATAAATCTGGATGTACCAGTGACAACGGGAATCTGTTATTGACAGAGGGATTAAACTACCGGTTGCTATGGAGTGCCGGAAATATATCTGATGGCAATGATAGTGCTGTCCAGACGAATGGTATCTTTTGTAAACTTGATATGATGCTAAATAAATCAGCTATGTCGGTTCGGGAGAATACTATCCGAACCTGGATCTATGTACGCGATGTAGACAATAATTATCAGGGAATGGTCGAATCCCGAAAAGACTATTTTTCAAACATTGGATTGACAGATGAAACAAGATATGTCGCGAGTACCGGCATTGAAGGGAAAATGGCTGATACAAAAACACTGGTTGCCATGGATTCACTCTCTATTGGAAATATCAGTGAATCACAGATTGTACGCATGGAAGCATTATCCCACATGTCATCAACTATCCACTATGGTGTGACTTTTGAAAGAGGCACGCAGATCAGATTTGGAGACCGTTCACATCTCCATATTTCCGGTACAGCAAGTATTGATTCAATCGGCGCGATTGTTCATGAGTATGATATCAGGCTGCAGACAATGAGAACTATTGACAATATTGAAGCGTTGCTCAGCAAACATAATGCATCACTTGACTGCATGATGTATCTGCTTGTATATTTACGAAACAGAAAGCATTATCAATGTATTGGAGATATTCTGACATCCCGGATACCGGAAAATGTTCATCTGATCCCCGTTGAGGGAGCTGTGTGCAGACCCGGATGGCTCATCGAGATGGAAGGCGTTGGAATTATTGATGATTCAACAGAATATCCGCCATTTTTATGATAGATTAACTAAG
Organism: uncultured Fibrobacter sp.; assembly: GCA_964390065.1. Lineage (GTDB taxonomy): Bacteria > Fibrobacterota > Chitinivibrionia > Chitinivibrionales > Chitinispirillaceae > JAAZBG01. The sequence continues at coordinate 12,730 of CAYMGX010000084.1, forward strand.
TTGACAAGAGATATGACCGTTTTAAGAAAAATTTTCTCAATAGCCGCATCACCCCGATTAACGGCAATCTGTCTTCTTGTAATGATCTGCATGGTCATTTCCGGGACTTTATATGAAGCGTCTCATGGTTTACTTGCAGCACGTGAGCGTTTTTTTCAATCCTGGTTTTCTATTGCTTTTGGAATAATTCCTTTTCCAGGGATTAAACTCATAGCACTCGTACTGTTAACCAATCTTTTATTTCAAGCAGTTGTTTTTTTCAGGTATCCACTTAAGAATTCCGGATTAATAATTATTCATTGTGGTGTTGCAATGCTGCTTGCCGGTGTTTTTTTGTCATCAGGAATGGCACATGAATACATCCTTCCGCTGCGTATAGGGGAAACCTCCGATACGGTCATGAATTTTAGTGAGGAGGAGCTTGTTATTAATGACTCACATGGTCATGGTGACAGTAATGCGTTTACGGATACTGTTATTGCGGTAAAAAAATTACGAAAGGGTGAATCGATTATTATCGGTGAAGAGACACTCCGGATAAACGCAATAAGTAAACATAAAAACGGAATGCATACTGACGATGATAAAAGGCAGAGTTCAGAAATACTCCTGTCATATAGTGCATCGTGTCAATCAGTATCTGGAAATCAGCTCGTTGTGAACAGTGCAATGCCTGCTCAAAAGATACAGTGCAGTAATAGAACGATTCTTGTGGAAGTGCGGCCGGTTACAAAGAAACTACCAGTGAATATCACCTTAAAAGATTTCACAAAACAGTTGCATCAGGGCACACAAATGTTGAAGCATGTACAAAGCCAGGTTGTCATCAAGGGAGATGATTTTGTAAGAGATGCTATTATTACCATGAACAAACCGTTGCGTTATAAGAATTATACATTTTATCAGTCATCATATTCTGAACAGCAGGGGAGACTTGTTGCATCCTTTTCAGTGGTATATAATCCCTACAAAATTACCCCATATATTGCAAGTTTGACAATTATCGCCGGGGGGATGCTTCATATGGTACTAATGATAATTGCAGGAAAAAGAAAGCGGGGAATAAACGGTGATGCACAATAGAAAAGGCATTCGAAGCTCCCTGATTCATGCAATAATCCTTGGTTTTCTGAGTATTTCCTCATTACAGTATGTTAGTGCACTGGAATCTGTTGATATTAATAAAACGGCAGATATTGTTGTCTTTGATGATGGACGGGAAAAACCGCTTGACACATATGCAAGAAAAAAATTGATACAATTCTCGGGACGGAAAACAATTAAGGGAATGAGCGCAAACGTTTGGCTTTTAAAACTTATGTTTAATCCGTCAGAGATTGATACTATTGAAGTTTTCAGGATCACTAATCCGGAGGTCATTGATGCTGCCGGGATTCAGGGACCATCAAAGCGGCGCTACCGGTATGTTGAATTATATCCTGCAATTGATAAAATAGAGAGCATTGCCGCTAATGCGTCAAAGAAAGAACTATCTGAGTTACTCCCTTTTGAACGGGATGTACTTCAGTTGTGGTTAACGATGCAGGAGTATAATGCGTTGGGTGCTGCATTCAGCGCATTTGAACCATTTGATGAATTCAGTGTTAATGATTCAACCCTCGCAGAAACGCTTCAGCTTGAGATACACAAGGCATATACATATAACGATATTGTCAAGCGTTCATCTACACTGTCGAAGTATATGAAAGGTATTAGCACCGGAAAACTGGACTCTCTTTATGGTGCAGATGCTGAAGTCGTACGGATCGTACGTTCAATGTATGGAATCTGTGCCCAAATGGAAAACAGACCCCCGTTTCTAATTTACAGTGAGAGTAACCGATCCGGAGCTCACTGGCGTAGCTTGTGGAGCTTTTTGTGCAGTGCCGGAGATGATGCATTAAATAATGAACGCTGTAATGGATTTGCAGCATTACGGAGTGCGTATTTAAACAATGACCGGAATGCGTTTCTTGATGCAGCAAAAAGATTATCATCACAGAAATTTCATGGATCTCCCAATCCGGGAATCGAAGTAGTGTATAACAGGCTAAATCTGCAATTTATAGCTAAATTACTCCTTGTTATAAGTGCTGTTCTTGTTATGTATAGCATGTTTTTTACTTCGGGGGCATGCCGCAAATTGAGTTTTCTGCTGGTTGTTTTTGCCGCAGTTATCCAGAGTACTGCGCTATTCATACGGATACTCATTCAACTACGTCCTCCACTTGCAAGTCTTTACGAAACATTCATATTCGTGGCATGGGTTATTGTTGTTCTGGGTCTTATTTTTGAAATTGTAAAGCGCAACAGTAACGGAACCCTTATTGCATCACTCGGAGGATTTCTCTTTTTGTATATATCTGGACGATACGTTGTGAATGGTGATACCTTCGGGGTTATTGCTGCAGTTTTGAACAGCGGTTTCTGGCTTACTACACATATCGTAACAATATCAATCGGGTATGCAGGATGTCTGATAGCCGGTATTTTCGGGCATATGTATCTTATCCAGCGACTCAGAAATACCAATAAAAAGATGCTTGACACAACTGATGCTGCGGTCTATCTGTTTCTTCTTATCGGGCTTGGATTTACAGTTACCGGTACCGTTCTGGGTGGAATGTGGGCAGATCAGGCATGGGGACGTTTCTGGGGGTGGGATCCAAAGGAAAATGGTGCATTACTGATTATTATCTGGTTAACCCTTATTGTGCATTCAAGAAAAAAACGTATAATCGGCCCGGAAATGACATCAGCGGGTGCTGTTGCAGGTGTTATTATGGTGATGCTTGCCTGGGTAGGGGTAAATCTTCTTGGCGTAGGACTTCATTCATACGGGTTTACCTATTCCGGGCTCGGGATGCTGATTGGTGTATCATTGTTTGAAGTATTGTTTATTGGTATCACCCTGTCATTGGTTGCAATCAGGCGAAGAAGGGCCGAACCTTTAGTTAAATAATGAAATCGATAAACTGTCTGCATGGCGAATAGGGAATAGTTATGATTAAAGTACTATCTGTTGTTGTAATGTCAATTTTTTCAGCAGGAGCACAGCAGGTAATTCCACAGATGAAACACCGGTTGCTGCTTGCTGATGAAGGTAATCAGAAGATTCACTATGTCAATTTACAGGATACCACTAAAAACTGGAGTATTCCGGTATCATCAAACAGAGATATGCAGCTTGTTGGTGATAATAAACTGATGGTTTCAAATGGATCGGGTTACGA
>CAYMGX010000084.1:16062-17420 GCA_964390065.1 uncultured Fibrobacter sp.
ATTGTGTCAACTGGATACGGAGCACAGATTGCTGTTGTTGATAAAAATGCAAAGGTCATCAGGAAGTTTCCGGAAAATCCCAAAGATGCATCACTGACAGCTGTGAAACCCAATTTCTTTGGAGGTTTTCAGGTACTTGACAATGGAAATGTTGTCGTAACCAACTGGCAGGGACACGGAAGTGGTATGGGGTCAAGCGGGGTTCAGTTACTCGAATTCGACAGTACCGGTATTATTGTCAGTGGATGGAAACAAAATGCTTCGTATATATCATCACTGCATGGTGTTATTGTACTTGATAATCTGGATACAAAAGCTTTGAATTCAGATGTTAACGGAATACTGGGTCCGATTGCATCCGTGCATACACTCGATCAAAACAGTATTAATAAAGAACAATCCAGATTTCCGGGTGTTGCATCTTACCGGGAATTCACCATATCCGGTAAAGCATTATCTATATCAGGCTCCCAAAAAAGTAGCTGCGTAAAGGTTCTCCCATTTTTTAACAAGCGTATAATCAGAACAACCAGCCATGATTGAGACCTTGTCCATTGTTAATGTTATCATTAATCCACTTCCGGATAGTTTGGTGGTTCGCGTTTTGTAAATACCGGATTAATCCTGTATGATTTAAATGACTTCTGACAATGGAATGTTTTATGCTTTCCCATATTTTAAGTATTATAAAACTATTGCATTTTGCACAATAATTTGTTGTGGGACTATACTGGCAATATAATAATTGTAGTAAAAAGTTATACCCAATACTGATTTATGGGCCTTACTTCATTTGTGTAAAGAAGTGGTTTCAGCCTGATAAAGATCAGTAATTACAAATTGATAAGATTTGATTCAAGTAAAAAGTATCACCGGTAAAAGAGCAGTACGTATCATAAGTTATTGATAATTAAGATAAATAAATGGTGATACCGGGGAAAAATTAAAAAGTAGAGAGCAACAATCTGTTTAGATGCATGATTTTTTTTCTGCTTTTTTTTAAATTCGCAGTATATTAAACAATACATGAGATAATTGAATTCTACAATGCTTCGGGGGGGGCAGAGGGGGATGCAGCTGGTAGGCTTATTTACTCATTTAACTAAATCCGACAAACAGAATGTGGTGGTTTGAAATAGAGCTTTCCACGATGGGTAAAATTAAATGGAGGTATTGTATGTCTTTAAGAAAGTTGAATATGCGATCTTTAACCTGTGCTGCACTCGGAGGATTGCTTTTAGTTCCTGCGTTATCAATGGCGCAGCCTGCCAAGGGTGCAAATAAATTCCTTGGAAATATTACTCCTAATAACATTTTTATGACTTACTGGAACCAGATTACGGCTGAAAATGCACATA
>CAYMGX010000085.1:0-17200 GCA_964390065.1 uncultured Fibrobacter sp.
GAAGCGGACCATACTCTCCATCACTCTTTTCCACATACAGTAACAGCTGATGACTCTCGAATTCAATCTTAGCCTCATTTTCCTTCATTTTTATCTCCATCAGGAATAGTTGCCAACAGATGTTATTTAACCTATTAAATATAGTTATTGGTTTTAATAACTGGCTTACCGATATATAAAATTACTGCATAATCCTGAAATGTATATTAATACTTTAATGTACCACCAGGAAACAGATATGTTACAAACACCATCTCCTAAATCCATGCTCACAAAAACCGGTCCCGCGACAGCATCACTTGTTTTCGATGCTAACCTGTCCCCAATTACCGTTATCGGTACTGATACAATCAGGGAGAGTTTTGATGATGCTGCGCTTCAACAGGCAATAAATGCACGTTCATCACCGGGTGTTACCGATGTTATCGTGAACCCGGATGCCCATGTCGGTTACGGTGCACCGATCGGTTGTGTGCTTGCATCACCGACACATATTTATCCGGGTCCTGTCGGAGTTGATATTAAATGTTCAATGAGTCTTCTTCAGCTTGACCTTGACTCATCAGCAATAGCGGATAAAAAAGTACGTCGTGCGCTTATTAATGCAATCACAGAGCGTACACCGACTGGTCCTGGTCAGGGGCAGCGTGATGTAAAAAAATCGCGAAGAATTTCAAGACAAACTGCAATAAAAGCTGTTACACAGGGTGCATCAAAAGAGGTGTGTGAGATTCTTTCAATACCCGATTCGTGGCCATCGCGCTGTGAGGATTCTTTTCATGGCGGACATACGGGTACATCTGATGGTTTGAGTGAGCGTCTTGACACTATCATAAAAACCAATGTATTCAAACATCTTGATGAAAAGCTGTCACAGCTTGGATCTTATGGGGGAGGAAACCATTTCGGTGAATGTGAGATTGTTGAACTCGAAACAAATGCTTCATCGCTGAAAACAGCTGACGTTTTCGGTCTTCTTGACAACAACGTTGCTTTTCTTTCACATTGCGGTTCGCGCGGATTTGGCAATATTCTGGCAACCAATCAATTCAGGGTTTTAAGGGAATATTTTGAAAACAATCATATACCACTTCCGGCAAATGATCGTGAGCTTGTCTATGCGCCTATTGACACAAAAGAAGCAAATGCATATCTTGACGATATGTCTCTTGGGGCAAACTTTGCAACGGTAAACCACCTCCTTATTAATTCCCTTGTTCTGGAAGCATTTCAGGAAGTAATTCCGGGAGTAAAAGGTAACCTTGTGTATGTAATAAGTCATAATATTACCCGTAAAGAGATTGTTAACAATCGTGCCACCTGGGTACACCGAAAAGGTGCTACAAGAGCCTTTCCGGCTAATCATACCGAGCTTGCAGGTACACCATTCGCAAAAACCGGACATCCGATTTTATTACCCGGAAACCCGGTATCAGGATCAGTAGTGATGGTTGCAGAAGAAGGTGCTGTTAAAAGTTGTTATAGTGTCAATCACGGGGCAGGGCGTCAGATGAGCCGCAAGGCTGCTTTTCGTGATCTTGATCAGGTAGCAATCGACAGGGAGTTTACATCGAGTGATATCATTACCAATTGCCGGATCTATCCGAAAGATGAAGCACCCGCAGCCTATAAAGATTTTAACGAAGTAGTAAAAAGCGTGGAACTTGCCGGGCTTGCATCAACGGTCGCACGGTTGAAAGCTACTTTTGTTATCAAGGATTCATCGGGTGCCGATGATTAAGATAACTGAATGTATCAGAAAATACTGACAACCCTTGATTCCGATGTTGAACAGATGGAACCACAGTACAATATCTTCTGAAGATACTGATAACAGAGATGCTATTCTATCATTTAAGCATAAATTGTTAAACCGGTGTATTCAACATCGGTTTAACAATTTATTTCTCTAAAGGTAAATCTTCATTAATCCAGGATTTGATCCCTCTGTTTAAGTGAAAAATATTTTTAAATCCTTGTTTTGTCAGAATTTGAATTGCAACAATACTTCTATTACCACTTCTGCAATACACAAACAGCGGCTTGTTTTTATACGCATTAAGCTCTCTTGCACGATCTGCAAGCTCATATACAGGAATTAAAACCGCCCCCGGAATTCTTCCCTCCTGATACTCTGCAGGTGTGCGGACATCAAGAATAAAAATGGATGTATCCTTCAGTACCGTAGCAGCTTCTTTACCCGACAGGTTTTTTATTTTTGCCTTACCAGCAGTTTTATATTCAATAACTTTCAATGTCGTAATCAATTGATTGTTTTGTGAAAAAACCTGAAAGTTTCCGGTATCAGCAGCTGTAAAGCGCATATAGTTTATTGAATCTGTTTCTTTACACGATGCGCCTGAAATGGATACCGGGCACTCCGGAAAAAGTCTTTTTAAAAATTGCATCTCAAGAGCATCACCCCGATATACTTTAATCGTGTCTTTAGGAGATGATGAAAAAAACTGAATAATTCGTACACCCTGATCTAAGACTCCATCTACATTCTGGGAATTAGCTTCCTTTTGTGATGCTGTGCAAAACAGCATTATCGCTGTAACAATCAGTAATGAGCTCTGTTTGCTGATTTTCATAAATATCCTCCCGTTTTATTACAAGTAGTCAATAATTTTCGATTCCACTCCTACCGACTTTAAACTGTTAACATTTTTACAAGTATATATCATTCCATTAAACGATATCAACGTTCTTCATAAGCAATTAAGGCAATCAGTTAGTTTTTAATAGGAAAAAAATGAATAATTCCCAACATTACAAGTGTTCAGAAGGGCAGGAAAAACGGCCATAATCCGTTATCCAGACTATGGCCGTTCCGTTGCGCATTTACCACTTAACAAATTCTCAATCAGTCAATATACCCTTTTGCTTTTATCAGCTCTGCCGTAAGAATCGCACCACCTGCAGCTCCCCGGACAGTATTATGGTGCAAACCGACGAAACGAAGATCAAGCAGATTACATCCGCGAAGACGGCCGGTAACAACTGCCATTGCCTTGTCAAGATCACGATCTTTTTGCGGTTGAGGACGATTTGCCTCTTCTCTGTAAATTATCGGCTGTACCGGTGCGCTTGGAAGATTGAGTTCCTGAGGTACAGAGCGAAAATTTTTCCACAATGCCAACACTTCATCAACTGATGGTTTTTTGCCATCAAAGCCGACGCTTACACATGCGGTATGCCCGTTAATTACAGGAACACGGTTGCAATGTGCAGTAATTTTCATTGATGAATCCGGTACAATCTGACTGCCATCTATTTTTCCAAGTACTTTTAATGGTTCTTTTTCAGACTTTTCCTCTTCACCACCGATATATGGTACGATATTGTCAACAATATCATATGCTGATGGGCCAGGGTATCCGGCACCACTCAGAGCCTGAAGTGTTGTAATAAACATTTTATCTATTTTATATCCAGCGTTAATCATTGCATAAATGGGAGTCATGTAGCTCTGAATACTGCAGTTTGATTTTACCGCCAGAAGACCCTTTGACCACCCGCGGCTTTTGCGCTGAAGTGGTATTATGTCAAGATGTCCATGGTTGATTTCAGGAATCACCATTGGGACATCAGGTGTCCACCGATGTGGTGAGTTGTTTGACACTACAGCAAAACCTTCAGCTGCATATGCAAGTTCAAGTGCAGTAATTGCATCCTTTTCCATTTCTACAGCAGAAAAGACGAGCTGACATTTTCCCTTTGCACCGGCAATATTGCTGGCATCCTGAACGACGATTTTTCCAATACTTTCAGGAATCATGGTATTCATATGCCATCTTCCGCTAACGGCCTCATTATAAGTCTGTCCAGCGGATTTCGGCGATGCTGCAAGGTAGGCTACTTCAAACCATGGATGGTTTGCAAGTAACCGGATGAAATTCTGTCCTACCATTCCAGTAGCACCAAGAATACCAACCTGAATTTTCTGAGACATGATAACTCCCTGCATGACACATAAGTGGTAATTGCATGATCCGCTGCGTCAAGTCCCCTGGTCATGCATAAAAAAAGGGACCCGACATTCGGCGGGCCCCTTGATTTTTATTTACAGTATTCTATACACCTATAATCAATAAACCCGCATCCGTTTCTTGAGTCGTTTACTTGTAGTCTGAGGTTTTATTGTTGTTATTGTGTTTTTCATATTTTATTCCGTAAAAAATTCATTATAGCTATAAAATACGACGTTCATTAAAAAAAAACAACCACTTTTTTTAAATACTACATTTTGTGTACTCTTCAAAGTACAACTACCACACTCCTGAAGCGCTGCATTTTCCAGCAACATTGCAGATACCTGATCTGTATTAACCTCTATACGCTATCGCATCAACCTGGAATGAAATACCTTCCCTGACAAATTTTGTTTCAAAAGCCTTTCTGGAAGGATATTTACCATTAAATCTTTGTTTGATTATATTCCTTAAAAATTGTTTGCTGCGTCTATAAAACAGGACAAATATAGCCGTGAGGATTCCATCCGGATTAAACAGCGGACTGTCCAACTGACAATCCGCTATTACTGCTATCAATGATTATGGCCATCATGTGAGCCATGATCATGACCATCATGTTCATTATGCTCTGACTTTGCTTTATCAGCTGATGCTTTTTTCTCACATCCTGCATTTACTGCAAGTACTCCAAAAATTGCAATAACAATTAGTAGCTTTCTCATTTGCTAATTGCCTTTCTGTTTGATTGAATTTTTATTAATTAACGATATAACAATTATTTCAAATTCTATTAAACGGCTACATCACCCCGTTCGCCGGTACTTATTCTGATAGCGTCCTCAATATTTGAAATGTAAATTTTGCCATCCGCGCGTAATCCAGTGTGTGCACCTTCGAGTATTGCTCCAACTACCTTATTTTTAATTTCATCTTTACAAAATATTTCTATCTTTACATGCGGCACCCAGTTTATTGTATTGTCAACTATATGAACAGATTCGGTTTTTCCCCGCATTCTGCCAAACCCTTTCATATCCTGAACGCTGACACCCGATAATCCATCAATAAGGTGAAGCTTTAAAATGACTTCGTCAAGCCTTTGGGTTTTAATATATGCCTCAATTTTTTTCATAGGTGTTCCTTTATGTAAAAGTTAAGAGGGGCTATTACGTGCCCCTGGTATTATTGTTGAATATCACGTGCCAGCTTTGGCGCAAACCATTCATACAATGCCGGAATGAGTATCAGGGTTAAAAATGTTGATGATAACAGGCCATAGACAACAACAACTGCAAGCGGCCGCTGTACCTCAGCCCCAATGCCGTTTGAAAAAAGTAGTGGTATCAATCCAAGTACTGTTGTCAAAGCAGTCATAAGTACTGGGCGCAACCTTAATGTACTGGCTGTGATAATTGCATCTTTAGTAGATATACCTTCTTCTCTTAATTGATTAATATAAGAAACAAGAACAAGGCCATTTTGTACCGATATGCCAAACAATGCAATAAAACCAACTGACGCCGGTACAGAAAGATACTCTCCTGTAATGTAAAGTCCAAGAATACCTCCGATGAGCGCAAGTGGTACATTGATAAAGATCAGCAGTGAACTTTTAATTGAATGCAATGATACAAAAAGCATAAGGAATATTAACAAAAGAGCAACTGGAACAATAATCGATAACTTTTTCATGGCACGCTGCTGACTCTCAAATTGTCCTCCATAGACAATATGATACCCTGATGGCAGCTTGATTTTTTCCTGTACTATCTTTTGTATATCATCGACAACACTTCCAAGATCACGACCTCTGACATTTGCTGTCACATTCCATCGTCTCTGATTATTTTCCCTGTTTATTTGAATAGGTCCAAGATACCTGCTTACCCTTGCTACCTGAGAAAGTGGTACCTGATAACCAGCAGCAGTATTAATAAGTATATTTTCAATTTCTGTTTCAGTACTTCTAAAATGCTCATCAAAGCGCACCTCTATACCAAATCGCCTTGCGTCAAGAAATACCTGATCTACAGTTTCTCCCCCAATTGCAGTTTCCACAATTTTGAGTATTTCTGAAACATTCACTCCATACCTTGCGCAAGCCTCACGATCTGCAACGATTTGAACCTGAGGTTGACCAAAACTCTGCTCTGTAGCAAGATCAACAAGCCCTTTTACTTGTTCAATTACCTCCTTTACTTCTTCAGCAATACTTTTTAAAACCATAATATCATCGCCATGGACTTTAATTGCAAGCTGTGTCTTTACACCCGACAAGAGCTCATCAAACATATTCTGTATTGGCTGTGAAAAATTCAGTTGTATACCCGGATAGTCTTTTAGTGCTTTATTTATTGACTCAACCAGCTCAGCTTTATTGTTATGATTTTTCCACTCGCCTTGCGGTTTTAACATTAATTGAATATGTGATGTATTTACAGGATGCGGATGACTTCCAGCTTCTGGTCTGCCGATTTTTCCGATGGTAGTTTCAACTTCATCAAATTCTTTCACCTTTCGTTCAATTTTCATAATTGTTTCAGTTGCTTTTTCAAGTGAAATTGATGGAGCCATTGTAATATTTAACTGAATCACACCTTCCTCAAGTGTAGGAATAAATTCAGTACCAAGCTTTGGAATCAATAATAATGAGATTCCAAATAATACTACTGTTGAAAGAAGTATTATAACTTTTTGACGTATTACAACGTTTAGCACTCTTGCATATAGGCCTTTCATTGCAACAAGAAGTTTCATTTCCTTTGTTACTTTATTGTTAAGCATTATTGAAGAAAGCATTGGAGCGAAAATCATTGCTGATACCACTGATCCAATTAATGCAAAAATAATTGTAAACGCCATTGGCCTGAACATCTTGCCCTCAACACCCTCAAGTGTTAAAAGGGGAAGAAATACGATAATAATAATTGCAACAGAGAATAGAATTGGTCGGGCCACTTCATTTGCAGCCAGGATTATCGTTTCAAATACACTTTGACTTTTTCTTTTTGCTTCTGTAAAGTGTCTGTAAATATTTTCAACAATCACAATTGATGCATCACCAAGCATACCAATAGCAATAGCAATACCACCTAACGACATTAAATTTGCAGATATATTAGTTAAACCCATACCAATAAATGCTATTAGTGCACATATAGGTAATGATATAGCTACAATGAAAGCGCTTCTTATATTGCCAAGAAAGAGGAGGAGTACCAGAACAACTAATATGCCTCCTTGCCAAAGCGCGCTTGTAACTGTTCCGACTGCTTTATCAACAAGGATATTCTGACTGTAATATGGGACGAGCTTTACCCCTTTTGGTAAAGACTTTTCAATTTCAGGAATTTTTTTGTTCAGATTCTTAATAACAGCGGATGTATTAGTTCCGTAAAGCTTCATTACAATTCCTGCAACGACCTCGCCGGTTCCATTTTTTGTAACAACACCTCGCCGTGTTTCTTTTCCGTAAACTACATCAGCAATATCACTTATTCGTACAGGCACTCCATTAAGACTTTTTACCTGTGTATTCCTGATATCGTCAAGTTTATTAAACAATCCGATGCCACGCACAAGATATTCCTCAGAACCTGTAACAAGAAACTGACCTCCTGCATTTCTATTATTTGATACAACGGCATCAATAACTTCATCAAGTGTCAACTTGTACTTTGTTAGTGCGTCGGGATTTACTTTTACCTGATACTGGAGCACATGTCCACCCATCGACAATATCTCGGTAACACCTTGCACAGATTGCAATTGATACTTTACATTCCAGTCGTTAACTTCTCTTAAATAGGATGTCAACTCTTTGCCATCAGTGTTTACCGTACTATCTGCATGAAGATAGTACATAAAGACTTCACCAAGGCCTGTCGATATCGGTCCAAGTGTCGGTCGCTCCAGCATTTCCGGTAACTCTGCTGCAGCAAGCCTTTCTGCAACAATCTGTCGGGCGAAATACATATTGACATTATCATTAAAATAGACATAGATTACTGCCATTCCAAAGGCTGATGTCGATTTAACTTGCTTTACACCAGGGAGACCATTCATTGATGATTCAATTGGAAATGTAATCATCCTTTCAACCTCTTCAGGTGCCATGCCATGAACTTCAGCAAATATTGGCACCATCACAGGCGAGATATCAGGAAATGCATCTGTTGCCAGATTCTTGTATTGATAAACACCATATATCATGATACCAATCATAGACAAGATGACCAGAAGCCGGTTTTTTAAACTAAAATTAAATATTTTATCCATTTTATATTATCCTCTCAGTGGTTATGACCTGCATGTTCACCTAATGCGGATGTTACTATTTTGGCCTTTAATTCAAAGGCTCCATTACTTACATACTCTGTACCATCCTGTATACCATCAAGGATAATTATATGTTCCGAATCGCTCGCTCCAATTATTACATCTACTGGTTTGAACGAATTTTTTTCATGCTGAATAAAAAGCACAGATTCTTCATTGACAATTTGCACTGCATCCTTTTTTACAAGTACTCCCGTTTCACCATCACTGCCAGTTACGGATGCACTTACAAATGTTCCCGGCCGCCATACGCCACCCTTATTAGATAACACAATACGTGCTGTTACTCTTCGGGTTTGAGCATCAATCATTGGGGTTACATAACTGATTATCCCCTCAGTTGTCAATTCACTACCGATTGCCTTAATTGTAGCTTTTTGACCGACTTTGACTTTGTGAGCATCTTTAAGATAGATCGAGAGATTTACCCAAACTGAATTCATATCCGCAATAATATAGATGCTTTCCTCGTTTGACACATGTTCACCAGGAAGTATGTGTTTTTCAATTATTCTTCCTGTTATTGATGATTTGAGTGAGTAAAGAGACATACTTTCGTTACTTTCAATAACAGCAACAATATCGCCTTCCTTTACATAATCACCTATTTTGAATTTTGCCTCTTTAGCAATTCCACTAAATCTTGGCGTAATGTGAATCAAGCGATCTTCATTGAAAGCAATTTCTCCATTTAAATTCAGTTTTTCTTTAATTGCTCCTTTGACTGCCTTACTTATTGTAATGCCTGCAAGTTTAGCAGCTTCTTCTGTTACGCTGATTTCACCTTCGTGACTATCGGTTTCTTCGGCTCCTGCATGTGCCGAATGTTCTTCTTCGGTCTCTCCGGCATGCACGTCTTTTTCTTCATCAGCATGCCCTTCATGCAATTCCTGTTCATGATTGTGACCGGCATGTTCATCAATTTTAGATTTACATCCGGTATATACACCAAGACACAGTATCACTGTGTAAACTATGTATAGATTTCTATTCATTAATCGCTCCTGATTTGTTAACTTGTATATTAAGTTCTGTTTAATCGTTAATCTCAAATGTTATAACAATTCATTGAAATAGTTATCGTAACGGTTTGTTTGTTAATGTTTTATTTTATAACAACTTCCAGTATTTCTACTTCTAAAAGGGCTTTTTCAAGCTCTCCTTGAATCCATTCAATTTTATTAGTATAAATATCCAAACGAATTTCTGACAGATCACGATAGCGTGTTTTACCAGCTTCGTAAAGTAACTTTACGGTTGAGTAATTTTCTATGAGTTTTGGAATTATTACATTTTGAAGGCTATTGTTTGTTTCGCTGATAATTTCAATCTGGTTAAACAGATCAATTACCTGATTTGTTTTTTCCTTTTCTTCATTTTCTTTTTTTAAGCGAAGCGCGTCTTTCTGAAATTCGATTTTTTTTAATTCATTGTTTGATTTTTTAAAGACAGGAATATCCATTGACATTGACAATAGCATCAGATTTTCGTTTTCAATTGTATTCCTTGAATACTCTACCCCTACAGTCAGATCCGGTTTTAACTCTGCGTTTACAACATCTTTCTGAGAATCCATAAGCGCAAGCTCGGAATCAAATAGTTTACTTTCTGGTGTTTGCTCAACAATCGCGCTTATGCCATCAATCGGAAGAGTACCTATTGACGGTAAACCATCTGAATATACATTCAATAAACTTTTTGAACGATTTCCACCCAGCGATGCAAAGTATTTCTTGAAACGTTCAAGCTCTTTAGTAACTTTTTGCTTTTCTACCACTAATTTTTGTATATCAATTTCTGATTTAATCAGATCTGTTTTAATTACCGCTCCGGCATCAACACTTTTTCTAATCTGTTCCGTCAGTAATGATGATTCCTCCAAAATGGAATCAATAACCATTAGATTTTGCTGTGCAAATACTATTGGCAAATATCTTTTTATTGCTTCGATAGTAATATTTTTGTCAAGTATTTCCTTCTCTGCATTTTTCAGCTTAATTTCATTATTAATTAGACCAATTCTGGCCGTTTTCTTACCTTTGCGTTCAATTGTCTGTTCGATTCCAATTGAAAATTCAGATAATGTAACAGGATCTATGCTAAATGTCCCTGATGGGTTCGGATGCATATTTTTTTGTGGTTGAACAGCATGAAGAGCATCAGCATCCTTCTGATTTGCACTAAGTAATAATGCTTCTGATTTAATTATTTCAAGTGCTTTTGTAAAAGATATCGTATCATCAGCCCTGCCATTTAATGAAATAGCAATTAGTGATAGCACAGATATCTTTAGCAATCTGCTTATATGCATTACAATCTCCTTCTCATAACATGAATTCTTAGTTATGCAACATTCTACTACTATTATTATTTATTGATTTCAACAATTAACAAACTGCGATGCAACAACTAATGAACAAAGCATTTTACAGCATATATTCATTATCAACCTGTAAATACGTTTTTTTGTATTATCAAGCTGAGCTATTGTGTGCAGTATTGATTTTGAGAGAAAGAATCTCAGATTCTTAAAACCTGAAGGTAGCGTTTTTGAGGAACTGAATGTATGGAATAATTCTTACGATATTCTTGTATTTGCGGTTCGTTATTATTAGTAATATTAAAAAAACTGATTACATAAATAGCTATAGTCGTTACATCACCAAATCGCTGCGTTCTGTTAGGTATAACACTTACATCATTACACAATTCATGATCAAAATGGTGGGTACTACACGAGTGTGTTTCGTTACCATTACATTCATGTGTATCATATTCATCATGGACCAAGTGTACATCTACAACATGACCATTGTAGTCTGAACACATAGCCACTTGGTTGAAAATCAAAACCAGAAAAATTAAGAATAATGAATTTGTTTTAAGCATACTTTAAAATTCTAACTGTATGATTCTATATAAGATTTTATTTTTCTAACAATCACACTTAGACATTTCGTTTTTAATATACATTTATTTTCTCCTTATTACTTTTTAATTTCTAAACTATTCCAATAATGTAGAATAACTGAACTCCGCCGTTTTTGAGGTAGTGTCGTTTATTCCGAAGGAAATAAACTACTTTTAATAAGTTTAAAATAAGTAATCAGTGAAAAATTATTTATTTGAGCTTATGTTATAAAGTACTGTTTTGGATGGTTTTTGGTAATTCTTGCCAGGAATCAAATGTAAGGTGCTGTACTTAGAGATTGTGGATTGAAAATTAAAATGATCAATTTTAATAGTAATTGTCACTAATAGCAAATAACAAATTATCTGAACGGTGTACAGAGTAATTCTATTAAGGTAATTTTATCATTTAACATAAACCAGAGTTTTTTATGCGGAATTTATTTGTAAAAACTATTTATTCATTATCAATTTTTTGTTTTTTTTGTCAAGCATCACAATTTGATTTTAATAATGTATCCAGGGGAATGATAACCTACACACTCAACAAGGTATCAAACCCGACTGCGGATCAATCTGACGCATACAAAAAAATTACTATAGCAATGGATTCTGCCCTTAGTTTCTATAATAGCTATACATCACTTTCGCGTAACCTTTATATCGTATACGAACCATCCGTAGCCACTGCTGATGGCAATTCAAACGGGACAATCCGTTTTGGTAACAACAGGGCATATATGGTCACAGCAACCGCTATGCATGAAATGGGACATGTATTTGGGGTCGGAACAACCTCAAATTATAAAAATCTCATTGTGAATGGTGTGTTCACTGGTAGTAATGCAACTGATACCCTTAAAACATTGACGGGCGATAACACCGCCGTACTCAAGGGTGATGCAACTCATTTCTGGCCTTATGGATTGAACTACGCCAGTGAGGCAAAATCTATCAACGACTACATCTTTCATGCCCGTATTGTTAATGCGATGCAGAAAGATTTTTATCCGACAAGAACAGTTTCGCATAATAATCCCGGCGTAAAAAAAAGTACAAGCATTTACAGCGATGTACTTCAATGCACACTTGAATCGGAAGCATCAGTCAGTCTAAGTGTATTTTCGCTTAATGGAAGAAAACTCTTTAAAATGGAGAGTGGAACACTACCTGCAGGTTCCCATACTATCAAGCTGTCAGAACTGCCATTACCGTCAGGTAATTACTGGTATAAAGTCACAACCGGAAATCAGGAATTCTCCGGAATGTTTCACTTTAAATAACCTCCTGCCAATAACGTGATTGTACATTGTAAGCAGACTCAGAAAATACTACGTAGCTATCAGATTAATAACCTGTTAAACAGCTATACTATTACCGCCTGATCACCAGGCTTTAAACACATATTGATTTATCGGCAGTACAAGCATCCCGCCAATATCAATATCTTTCTTCACTTTACGAAAAACGATATCTGTTCGTACAAAAACTATATCACCAGCGAAAAAACCGACTTTTGGTACCGGTGTTACTTTTCCGTTTTCTTCTTTATAAAATGCAAGCCCGATTCCGCTGCCTCCCACAAAAAAGCCCTTGAATAAACCACCCTCAACGTCAAGATAACGGTAATCAAGGTTGCTGAATGTTTGTTCAATACAAGTCCTTTTTCCAAAAGTCAAATTTACAAAACCCATATCAGCGGCGTAATGTTGTGTAGGATTATAGGCAACACCTGCTCCAATTTTTAAATTAATCGTTTGAATTTTACGACTATTCCAGGCCAGCATTAATCCTGGAGAAATGTATGGAATAAACTCTCCGGCATACGTAAGTGCGCATAAAAACAATACTTTTACTGGTATCCTGTAGTTGAATATTCTAAAATTCACAACCCTGTTTCCTGTCTTCAGATCCTAATCAGTAAACAAACACTAAAAAAATACAAAACTGCAGCTTCCTGGCACAATTCTTTGTGCCGATAGCCAGTCTCCTGTTCTGTTAAATAATATACCATTACCGGTTATTCATGTTTAGTAAATAACAATTATTTCTTAATTTACTGTATTCAATAACACTCCCGGATTTAGTCTGACTGAACACAATTTTCAAAAAAATGCCAATTTGGTAAAGATATGCAATTTACATTTAATACGACCTTCTGTTGACCGGCTTCACGACCGTCAAACAATTTTGTGGTTGTTTATCAGAACACGCTACGAAAAGTTTAGAGAAGACGTTTTTTAATGCGCTAACGTAACTACCTGATATACTATGTATTATAAAGCATATTCCACAATAGTATCCAAAGTTTGAGTTACGTATACAAAATTATTTGTTGATTTTTACTATTTTTTCGTTATATTAAGTTTATAACGACCTTGATTATTTTCTTTTAAACGCGATTGGTTATAGTATGAATACAATCTATGTCAAAAATGCTCACTGGATATCGACTCAAAAAATTATTGATGGCCATGATGGTATTCTGTCTGTTGCTAATGAAATGGATAATATTCCATTTGACATTAAAAGGGTCTATTACATCTATAACCTTATTAATCATCGTAATGTAATGCGTGGAAAGCACGCACACAAATCGCTTGAACAAGTGATGTTCTGTTTAAACGGACAGTGTACTGTTACTCTTGATGATGGTAACAGAAGGCAGAATATTATCCTTGATCAACCGAATAAAGGTATTTTTCTTGGCGCTCATTTATGGCATACAATGCACGAATTCAACAGTAACTGTATACTACTTGTTTTCGCATCTCAATTGTATAACGAAGATGATTATATACGCGATTATAATGAATTTCTTGAGTCTGTAAAAGCTCCTCGTCTAATCGGTCACACTATTAATTAAACACCGGTTTTTCTTACATTTATTAACTGACTTTCAATATCTTGAATCTCTTGTGGGTGATTTAAAGGTTGTTGTGGTTTTTAAAATAACCTTTCTATATAATTCATACGAACAGTTTTTAAGTTACCTGATACTTATGAAAGAATTGTAAATTAACAGGACATCAAGGAATCAATGAGATCAATCCCCTTTTCTAACCTCAGAGTTCAGCAGGAACATCTTGGTACTTCTATTCAAAGTGCTGTCAGCGATGTCATTAACAGCGGATGGTATCTTCTTGGTAACAAACTTGCAGAATTTGAGAAACAGTTTGCTCTCTACAATGGAAACAGCTACTGTGCTGGCGTAGCATCAGGTACGGATGCAATCACACTTTCATTGTTAGCACTTGGAATATTGCCAGGGGATGAGGTAATTACTACGGATATTACTGCCTACCCGACAATTACCGGGATTGTTAATGCTCAGGCAACACCGGTCCCTGTGGATATTGATAGCACAACAGGTCTGATTGATCCATCAAAAATCGAACAATCAATTACACAAAAAACGAAAGCCCTGGTTGTTGTACACTTATATGGACAATGCTGCGATATGTTTGCTCTCACGGCATTATGTAAAAAACATGCTCTTTTTCTCATTGAAGATTGTGCACAGGCTGCAGGGGCGCTTTATCATGGTAAAAAAGCAGGTACCTTTGGTAACTGTAGTGCTTTCTCGTTTTATCCAACTAAAAACCTTGGCGCACTTGGTGATGCAGGTGCGGTTGTTACTGACGCTGCTGATTTGTACACAAAAATTACCGAACTGCGCAATTATGGTCAAAAAAACCGATACATCCATGATTCACATGGAATTAACAGTCGCCTCGATGAAATTCAGGCAGCGATTCTTTCTGTCAAACTGCCATATCTTGACACCTGGAACAAACGCCGAAACGAGATTGCTTTACAATACAGGAACAGACTAACATCCGTTCAATACCTTAAACAGGAACCATACAATTACCACAACTATCACCTTTTTATTATCCGCCATAAACAGCGTGATCTGCTTTCAAAATACCTTGCAGACAATGGTATCCAGACATTAATACATTATCCGGTTCCGGTCCATCGCCAGAAAGCATTTCCATATACGGTAGATGAACGATTTACAAATGCGGTTAACTTTGCAGAAACGATTCTGAGCCTGCCGCTCTACCCTGAACTCAGCGACAACGATGTAGATTACATTATTTCCATTGTAAATTCTTTTGAAAGCAGGGTAACATGTTAACACTTTCAATTGTAATACCAGTCTACAGGGGTGAAAAAAGTATCGGTGCATTAACAGATACACTGATAATGTCATTGTCCGGCAAATACAAACTCGAGATAGTGCTTGTTTGTGACTTTTCTCCTGATAATTCTGAAGCTGTCGGAATTGAACTCTTTAAAAAGTATCCCGATGTTGTAAAGTTTTACAGCCTGGCAAAAAATGTTGGCGAACATAATGCTGTGATGGCCGGATTGAACCAGTCAACCGGGGATTGGGTAGTCATTATGGATGATGACTTTCAGAACCCTGTTAGTGAGGTAGTAAAACTGGTGGACTTTGCAAAAGACAGCAGCTATGATGTTGTCTACTCCTATTACGATGAGAAGCATCATTCAATATTCAGAAATGCCGGTAGCTGGATTAATGATAAATTTGCAAATGTCATGTTGAAAAAACCCAGAGACTTGTACTTGTCAAGTTTTAAAATCATGAACAGATTTCTTGTCAATGAGGTAATCAGATACACATCACCGTATCCCTATATTGATGGAATAATTCTCAACACAACCGGATCAATCGGTAAAATAAAATTGGAGCATCATGCGCGACAAACCGGAAAATCAGGATACACCTTAAAAAAACTGATATCCCTGTGGTTAAATATGTTTACCAACTTTTCTGTATTACCACTAAGAATCTCGGCGCTGCTCGGTTTTATCTTTGCCTTTATTGGATTTATAATTGGAATTGAGGTTATTTTCGAAAAACTCTTCAGTTCGTCACTTCCACCCGGCTATGCACTGGTTTTCATAATATTTTCAGTATTTACAGGAATACAGCTTATTGCAATCGGTATGGTAGGGGAGTATCTTGGTCGAATGTTTTTGAGCCAGAATAAAAAGCCACAATTTACAATCAGAAGGGCATTTGCTAAAGATGAGCCACAGAATACAGACAAATCCCAGTCAGCATAAGAAAGCATTTTTATCACTGACAGACCAGTAAAAGGCTCAGCTGTGAACAATTACCGGTAAAACCGATACCGGTAAAATTGTGTATCATACATCCGTTTTGCCGGGTCATTAAGAAGTTCTTTCAGTTCAATCTGATCTATTCCAATCCTTCTTTCTGTGCAAACATCAATTGTCGTAATCTGCAAACTCCCGCTTTCATCAAGTGAGCATTGCATCTTCCTTCCCATACATCTGGCATCATCCTGGCTGTATTCGTACTTCGCATATAACCACTTGGGTGTTTCTCCGGATGAACCTAAAAACAACGCAACAGCCGCCTCCCATTTGTCAAACCAGTCACCGCCGCTTGCCTTAACAAGTACAAACATTCCATTACTGCCGGATCGTGATACCTCAACGTTGTCAATAACACCATTATAGAAATAGATGCTCTCATTAAAGAGATCCTGCGGTTCCCATACCATAAGTTTATTTAATTGCAACTCATTTACCGCAGCAAACATCACAGGTGAAATTCCGGACTCAGATCTGTTTTGTGGTATTTCCAATGCTGCGAAACGAGTTCGTTCATTAGGAATTTTAGTAACAGCTTGTTCCTCCCAGATATCAACATGACTGTCCGTTGTCCGCAAATCTGTGCAGGTTATAGTAATTGGTTGTATGGAGGTCACCTTATAAATGATTTGCTCCTGTGACCATGCACCTGCAACAGTCAGAATGAAAAGTATGAATACATATCTTAATTTCGATTTCATAATCCCCCCCGGCTCATAACAACAGAAAGCGATCTTTGTAGAATCCCTATATATAATGATACAACCGAAAATGCAGTTTTTACATTTCTATTTTGTAAAATCCAGTCAGATTTTTATTTA
>CAYMGX010000086.1:0-17121 GCA_964390065.1 uncultured Fibrobacter sp.
ACATGACAAGTGAAATGACACCAACAATTGAGAGTGTCAGTAATTTTAACGAGCTGCAAGAAGATTTAAAAACGCAGTTATCGAATTTGCAGAAGACGGAAAACAAACGTATTACCTGTAGGATAATTGAGCTATCCACTCAACATAAAAATAGTACTTATATTAGCGGCAAAATATTCGATGTCCAGACAAATAAGACGATGGAGTTTTCTATTTACGAAAACCTCAGCTATGAGCTTTACCTTGGTCACACCTACGATTTTGAAGGCGTGCTAAGTTTCCTTCTTCGGACAGCAAATAATCAACTCTGTGGCGGCGTAAGTTTCAATATAAGGAAAATAGTAAGGGTATACGATACAACAAGCAAAAATTCACAGTTTTACAATGACTCAAACACCAATCAAATTATCAGTCTTTTAAACGACAATGAGCAGAAGAAGCTGAATATTGAAGAAATTCTATGGCGTAAGCTTCAAACTGATCGAAAGGAGGCTAGCTTTAGGGTTAATGTGATTTGCGGTGAGAATAATGTAGTTTTTAAAGACTTAACGAAAGTGTGTAACCATAAAGCGTTTTCTTTTGAACCTGTTCATGTCAAAATTGATAACAAATTCGAAATAGCAAACACCATAAAAAATATGGACAAGGGCGATTGTGATCTTATTGCAGTTATCAGAGGTGGTGGAGATCTCTCTGTTTTCAATGAATACGATATAGTCAAGGCTATTGTTAATTGTGAAAAACCGATTGTTACAGCCTTGGGTCATTCGCTCGATGTAACATGGTCGGATAAGGCAGCTGACATGTACCATTTTACTCCTACGGCTTTGGGTAGATACTTTCTGGACATTTTTTTGCAGAAAAAGAAAAACATTTCAATCAACGAATTAAACAATAAAATGTCAGATTTAAACCAAAATGTTCTGTCAAGCGTAAACCAGAATATGAAGAACATAATAACAGCTTTCGAAGGCAAAACAGAAAGAATCATTTCACATTTCGAAAATCGGATGATCAGGAAAGCACATCTAAAGTTTGAGATTATAAAAGCAGCTTTCTGGGTTGTTGCTGGGATTGCAATTACCTTGAATTTTTTGAAGTAAATTACACTGGTGGCTGTAATTCTGAAGCAAACACTAATGAATTCCGTCGCCTTAACGATTTAAAAGCAAAAGTAGATAGATCTAAAGCAAAAGAGTATTTTGAGTGCCTTGAAGGAGCAGTGATTCCAGTATTCAAGGTTAATATTAAGATCCATGAACATCCTCAACGATTTTTTCTAAGTGACGGGTTTGATATTTAAGAGTAATCAAGGAAATCAGGTTAATCAAGCAAATCACGGTTCAGACAAGGGTGTATCATTTTGGGAGTTTTCTCCCATTACTGCCAGGTATGTGTCACATTAAAGAGCTAAGGATTCATGTTTTAACAATGGCTTGTGTCCTTTGTTTAAAAAGAAGAATTACCGAAAGTTGCTTGTTCAAACAAGTACCTGCTCTTCAGAATCAACAATTTTGAATATCTGATCGCAGGACAGATCCTCAAGAATTGTACGGAGAAACTCACGGGGTTTTATGAGATAAACCTGTTTTGATGCCTTTTTATACATTTGTGAGCAATAGATAATTATTCCGAGTCCCTGGCTGTCCATAAAATTCGTTTCAGATAGATCGACAGCAATACATTTGGCAGTTGTTTTGATATATTTCACCAGTTCGGCACAAACCGGTGGTATCTCCTGTGATGTAAGATTTCCATTTATACTTACGATTGGTATTGAATTTACAAAATGTGTTTTCAATTTTATTGCCATATAATTACCTTCTCTTGACAATCTTATCATTACAGTCAGAAAAAAGTCTATAAGTTTGGGAATTTTTAAGACAAAAACAGTAAATTACGCTTTTTTAGTAAAAATTTTATCAAAATGTTAGCTCAATGTATAGTTATTGTTGATATATAGGGTAGCCATTAACCAATTTTAAAAGCTTAAGAGATGTTTTGCAAAGATTGAAGAGGAGCTCTCTGTTGAACAGCAGAAAAACTGCACTTGTGATTGGCGGAGGACGGGGCATTGGACGAGCCGTTTGCGTCCGGCTTGGGTCCGAGGGGTATCATGTGATCATTAATTACAGGAGTAATACCGAGGAGGCCACAAAAACGTTAAGCGAAGTAATTGCCTCGGGAGGCAGTGCTGAGTTGTGCATGTTTGATATCATCAATAGTGAGAAGGTATCGGAATCTATTGAGAAACTACTTCATAAGCACAAGATATCGTCATTGGTATTCAGTGCCGGGATTCGAAAAGATGAACTGCTGATTTTCATGAGTGAGGAAAGCTGGAATCATGTTATTGATACAAATCTCCGCAGTTTTCATGCGGTAGTCAAGCCGGTAGTAAAGCAGATGCTTCTTGAGCGATATGGAAGAATTGTTGTGGTTTCATCAACGTCAGGCCAGAGCGGGGTACCGGGACAGGTACATTACAGTGCCACAAAGGCGGCGCTGATCGGTGCAACAAAAGCCCTTGCTCAGGAGTGTGCAAAAAGAAATGTACTTGTAAATGCGGTAACTCCGGGCTTCATTGAAACAGAAATGACCGAAGATTTAAACAATAAAGAAACTGCAGCACGTATTCCTATGCACCGGTTCGGAAAAGCATCGGAAGTGGCATCGGTGGTTGCGTTCTTACTTTCTGATGATGTAAGCTATGTAACCGGTCAGGTTGTTGGTATTAATGGTGGCATATACATGTAGGGTTGATTAAAAAACGAATTAACTGATAAGATAGCAGGAAATACCGTTGTGAATCGATTAATTAAAATAGTTGTACTAATAACAGCAGTCCTTTTAAGTGGAAGTTACGCAGATACACTTGCTGTTCAGTCTACTGCTGTACTGGACATTGAGACTGCCGGTATTGATCAGTTTAGAAAAGGTGATTATAAAAAAGCCCTTGACCAGATTCACAAATTTAAAAGCTATAAAGACACTGCATTAAGGTTGTATAAAACAGGTCTTTTCTATGCAATGCTTGATAATGAGAGTAAAGCAATTAACAATTTGCGACAAACAGCGGATAAGAGTACTGCACTTGCACCGTTTGCTTATGAATTGATAGGTGATATTCAACACAAAATGGGTGATAATCAAAATGCCTTAAATGCCTACAGAGTTGCATGCAATGGTTCAGTACCCCAGAAGTATAAAGACCATATTATCAAAAAAATCAATGTCATCTATAATAAAGATTCAACCAGTCTCCCTCCCGGTATCTGGCTTGAGGAATTTCAGAAATGGCTTCGCCCGCAGATAAAAACACAGGCACAGGATCTTGCATTGAAACTTGATTCGTTGATGGATGCCTGTGCCTGGAGTGTACTTGACTCCATGTTGCTTGCTGCGGTTGATAAAGATCCTGACTTTGGCAACATACTGGAACGTTTATCAAAAACTGGTTTTCCCGATTCCGCTTTTACAACATCAACGCTCTTTACAATGTCTCAGGCGGCATTTTCAAACCGTGAATATACTGCTGCGACATTTTTTATAGAAAAGGCAAAAGCCCGGCCTGATTTTAAGACTGCAGTTCCTGTTAAAACAGCTGACTATTTTGAAGCCCGGCTGGTGTATGCGACTGAAAAATTTACAAAGGCAATTAACCTGTTTTTAGCATACGAAAAAAAGTATGGTGCAGACTCTGACCTTCTGATGACCATTGCGCGTGCGTATCGAAAGGCCAACAATGACGCTGAGGCATCAAAATGGTATGACAAGCACGTGAGAATGTTTCCAAATCATCCAAAAACGCAGGAAATACTCTGGCTGATCGCATGGCGAAATGAGAATCTTAACAGATATACAGAAGCAGGAAAATACTACCAGAAAATCTACCTGACATTCAAGGCCGGACAGCGGGTAGAGGAGTCGTATTTGAGACGTGCACTGTGTTTTTACAAAAGAGAAAAATACGATTCTGCAATAGTTGTTCTTGATTTGTTTACAAAAAAATTCCCGGTATCAAATTTTACAATCGCAGCACAATTCTGGAAGGCGAAATCCCTTCTCTCTTTAGAAAAAACAGATTCGGCTGCTGCTCTATTTTCCACTGTGGCAAAAGTTGAACCATATGATTTTTATGCAAACCGTTCGCGTCAACTGTTGAGTTTGCTTGGTGATACTACTGAGTACACTATCGATACATTATCTGATACATTACGAACTCTTGCCTGGCTTGATTCAATCTCTCCATCAAGTGCAAAAAAGCCTTTAAGCAGTGAAGATTCACTGGCGCTATACCGGGGACTGATTCTGCTGATGACCGGGCGGGCAAAAGATTCGGATTTTTTTCTCGATCAGATTGAACAGTCTTTTCCTGGAAATCTTTCATTGCAATTCAGACTCTCACTTAGTTATCAAAGGTATGATGCCAGCACGCAGGCATTTCGTGTCGCTCGACGCCTGACCTGGAGAATTCCTCAGGAATACAGGAGAAATCTTCCATTTTTAATTTACAAATTATTTTATCCGACGTTTTATGCGGATATAATAAAACGGGAAAGCGGTATCAATGACGTTGATCCGTTTCTTGTAAGTTCAGTTATTCGTCAGGAAAGCATTTTTAATCCATCAATTGTATCTCCCGCGGGAGCTGTCGGATTGATGCAGATAATGCCGTATACGGGTAAAGAAATAGCACAGTGGCTTAGTGAAGCATTTTCAATGGATTCACTCTACAAGCCCAACACTAATATCCGCTGGGGGACACGATATCTGCGTGCGCTTCTTGATCAGTTTGATGGCAATCTTGTACTTGTACTTGGCGGGTACAACGGCGGGCCGCATAATGCCAAAAAGTGGTACGAAAAAAACAAGGATGACGATTTTGATCTTTTTATTGAAGATATTGAGTTTACAGAAACACGGACCTACGTAAAAAAAGTGTTATCAAATTACTGGACCTATCGCATGCTGTCGATGCATCCACAATATATTTTCGGATCAAATGATACGACTATGTCAGATCGTAAAGGCAAAAAGGGTAAAAATGCAGAACTCGCAGATGATCATTGATGGTTGCCTGCAGTGTTGTATGGTATGCCACGTATACAATGTGTATATTTCATGATAGCGCAAAATGGTTAATAGAAGCGTAATAATATTGTGCTTTACTAAAGTATAAAGGAGTTTTTCTATGATAAGACATTGTTTGATTGCCGGAGTCTTTGTTGCTCTTGCGGTATCAATCAACGCAGCAGAAAAAAAGAGTATTGCCGATTCCATAGTTTATGAAAAACCTACCGAGTGGAAAGTATTTGCATCAGGCGCACCGGTAACGGCGTTTGCTTTACAAAAAGATTATCTTTGGTATATTACAAGCGATAACCTTGTTTCGTCAAGCCTGAAAAAATCTGAAGTTGCCAAACATTCAAAACTTGGTAGCATTCCAGCAACTGATCTTACCTGTGTTGCCGTTGATCAGACCGGAAAAATCTGGGTAGGTGGAAAAAACGGAATTGCGGTCAGAAGTGGTACAACGTTTACAAATTATACTGCCGAGAGTGTACTTCCTGACAATAGCGTCAATGCAATTGTTGTCGGTAGAGATGGCAGTGTATGGGTAGGTACCGATAATGGTGTCGGGGTTTTTCAGAACGATACCTGGAAAGTTTTTAAAAGCGCTGACGGGCTTGCGAGTGATAAAGCAACGGCAATGGTTGTTGACAACAATGGAGCAATCTGGATTGGTTCTGATAAGGGGACCAGTGTGTACGCAGGTGGATCATTTACGATTCACAATATGAAAAAAGGAATGAGCTGGAATGATGTAAAAGCGCTTGCCGTTGATCCAAAGACAAATATGATTTGGGCTGCAGTCGGTGAAAAGGATGTCAACAGCTTTGATGGTGCGACATGGAAAACGTACATGGATATTCAGACTGAATTGTCAAGTATTATGGTTGACACGCATAGCCGCGTCTGGTTCGGGTCTTCATCAGGAATCTTGAAATTCAACGGAGAAGAATGGATATCTGATCCAAAACAGCTTGGTATCCCCGCCAATCAGGTGAATGATATGTTCAGGGATGCCGGAGGAAATCTGTGGTTTGCAATGGAGAATGGGGTTGTTCGCTTGTCAAATCCATACCCCTATTGAGAGGTGTTATTACCGGCACAATATTAATCTGATTTTGTGCATTTGTTCCGGTTTCATTAATAAACAGGACATGGTGGTGATGCAGGAGTTCATGCATTCAATGCGTTGATGATTAAGAATCGGTATGTATGAGTAGCTGCAGGATCATCTGAAACCGGTTTCGTTTATTTGCCGGATGACCTGGATTAATTTAAATTGTTGATAGTCTCAAAAACTGCAAATATTCTGTTAAGGGAGGTTAATTGATATATGGATAAGATTAAAATAGCAGTAATTGGTGTTGGAAATTGTGCAAGCTCACTGATACAGGGGATTCACTATTATAGGGACAAGAATCCTGATGATGCAATAGGATTGATGCACTGGGAAATCGGAGGCTATTCGCCATCAGATATTGAAGTCGTTGCTGCGTATGACATTGACAAAAGAAAGGTCGGAACAGATATCTCGAAGGCAATATTTGCACGACCAAACTGCACAGCGGTTTTTTGTAACGATATACCGATGTCCGGGGTGAAAGTATCCATGGGCAAGGTACTTGATGGTATTTCAGAGCATATGAATAACTACGATGATGAGTACACATTTTTATTGAGCTCATCCCCGGAACCATCAAAGGAACAGATTATTAACACATTAAAACAATCCGGTGCTGAAATACTCCTTAATTATCTTCCGGTAGGTTCTGAAGAGGCAACGAAGTTTTATGCTCAGTGTGCTCTTGATGCAGGTATTGCATTTATAAATAATATGCCTGTTTTTATAGCAAGTAATCCGGAGTGGGCAAAGAAATTCGCTGATAAAAATATACCGCTTATCGGTGATGATATCAAAGCGCAGATCGGGGCCACAATTACACATCGTACACTGGTTGACCTTTTCAGACGGCGTGGTGTAAAACTTGAACGGACATATCAGCTTAACACCGGGGGAAATACTGATTTTCTCAATATGCTTAACAGAAATCGCCTCAGTTCAAAAAAAGTGTCAAAAACCGAGGCTGTACAATCTGTGGCTGCAGAACGGTTGGCTGACAGAAATATTCATGTGGGACCATCAGATTATGTTCCCTGGCAGGATGACCAGAAAATCTGTTTTATTCGAATGGAAGGTAAAATGTTCGGTGATGTTCCCATGAATCTGGAGTTACGGCTCTCTGTCGAGGATTCACCCAATAGTGCCGGCGTTGCAATTGATGCAATACGGTGCTGTAAACTTGCACTTGATGCAGGTATTGGAGGGGTACTGTATGGACCATCATCGTATTTCTGTAAGCATCCGGCAAAACAGTTTCCTGATGATGAATGTTACAGAAAAACCGAAGAGTTCATATGTCAGTACAGTAACGTTGAAATGAGTGCATAAGAAAGTCACAAACGATGTACAACGGGGTAAAGGATATTTTTAAAGGGAAGAATAGCTATGTCACAATTGTTTAATGCAGATGAAATTTTCAAGATAGGTATACAGATTGAGAAAAACGGACGGGAATTTTATCTTGCTGCTGCAGAGAAAAGTGTTGATGTTGACCTGAAGAAATTGTTTACGGAACTTGCCGGCTGGGAAAGTCGCCATATAGTACTGTTTGAGGATTTCAGATCAAAACTACCTGCCACAATTAAAAATGAGAATGTTTATGATCCTGAAAATAATATCCATCTTTATCTCAAGTCCGTAGCTGACAATACTGTCTTTGTAAAAGGCAGCAATAAGGCTACTGACATTTCATCGTGTAAATCAGTGGTGGAAATTCTTGAGAAAGCGCTGGCTTTTGAGAAAGAATCCGTCGTGTTTTACTCTTCAATGAAAGCTATTGTGCCTGATGCTCTCGGGAAGACTGATGTTGAAAAACTGGTACTTGAAGAGCTCTTTCATGTTGGTTTATTGACAAAAGAAGTTAATAAATTAAAATAATTATACTTGTTACCATCCACCCCGTTGATGTACGATAAGGTGGTACAGCGGGGTGCCATGGTGATAGTATGATTGACAATGTTCCATCCACACCAACCGCGGCAGTTAGTCTGGTAAAATAGAGAAGGTTGATAGGATGATTCGTTTTTATTCGATAGCAGGAAATGTTGTTTTAACTGCAATTGCTGCACTGTCACTTTCATGTTCAGTATCACCGCGTTATAATCAGGATACGCAAGTCATTCCCCGGCAGAAAACAAAACAGGTTATTGAGAAAACACCTTTTGTTATATCGGAACCGATATCCGAAAAAAGTGAAAAAAATACGGTAATTTCAAATAGCAGGGAAAGAATTACAGGTACTGAATCAGCCATACGTACTGGTAACGATACGATCTATACCTTCTATCAGCAGGGGATTGCAACCTATTATGCAGATAAGTTTCATGGACGCAAGACTGCTTTCGGTGAACGATACAACAAAAAATTATATACCGCTGCACATCGGACTTTGCCGCATAATTCATTAGTAAGAGTTACTGCTCTTTCGAATAAAAAATCGGTTATTGTAAGGATAAATGACCGGGGACCGTTTACCAAAAATCGTGTGATTGATCTTTCAAATGCTGCGGCAGAGGAGATTGACCTTCTTACTCGCGGGATTACGAAAGTCACGATTGAAACAATTGATATTAAATAAATCCGCAGGTATAAATTATTTAAAATTCTAACCTCTCCTGTTCTGACGGTATTATTGTAAAACGGAATGCAATCGCATTGCTGCAACAAAATGTGATAAAAGTCGCATTTTTGTATTTTCACAGATTCCTTTTTTGGGAATGTTGTTTGTATATCGTTTGTGTGTCCCGATGCTGCAATAAGATGATAAAAATTCTTAATATGCTTAAAATCAACATATTATAGATAATTAACGGTACCATGACGATTGGGGGGGCTGGCAATTCTACCCGTTTATAGGGTATTATTTTAATTGGCATAATGATTGCTTTAGTATAAATCATGCATCAGACTATCCCCAAAAGTCTGATGCATGGCCCTATCAAGGAGCTTATTGATATCTGTGTAGGTGTGTGGTATCAGTATGCGGCTTAACACTGAACGATATGGGTATGTAGGTAAAAATCGGGGCATATCCGCTATGCCCCGATTACTTTTTTTAATCCATGCTAATTGTCCCTTGACTCTCTGTAGCGGCAAAATGCATATTTAGTGATTCCTAAATAACGGAATTTCTATTTTTGAAAGGAACCCGGTTCGATGTCCAGCGTAAAAAAGAAAAGAAAAGCCAAGATTAATCGGCATAAAAGAAAAAAGCGTCGGCGCCTGAACAGACATAAGAAAAGAAAAGTATAGTTTATAAACTGTTAATTTCCTTTTATTATGATTGCAGGATATGCACAAAGTTTTTGGGTGGAGTAATCCACCCTTTTTTATATCTGCACTTTTTCAATTTGTCAATTAACGTGATATGCGTTTTGTGAAAGCAGTAACTACTACCTGGCTACAGACTGCGAAAACGTTTTTATGATTCAAATAACCGGTATCATTCACGATATTACATTCCATAATGAGGACAATGGCTTTACCATTATGAATATGGATATTGCCAATGGTACCCGCATAACGTGTGTCGGAACGCTTTTGTCAATTAACAAAGGTGAGAATCTTCAATGTCAGGGAGAATGGACTGTCCATAAAAAGTATGGACGTCAGTTTGAAATCAGAAGTTACGAAATCGTACGGCCGACAACACCTGAAGGTATTGAGGCGTTTCTCGGTTCTGGAATTATTCCTTATATAGGTCCATCACGGGCTAAGGCAATTGTAAAAGTATTTGGTGAAAATGCACTTGATATTCTGGATAATAATCCTGATAGCCTGAAACAGGTCCCTGGAATCGGGAAAAAATACAGTGAAAAAATCAAAGCCGTCTGGGGCACCCATCGTCATCTCCGTACGCTCATGATGTTTTTACAGGAGTATGGGGTTACACTTAATCTTGGAATGAAAATTTACAAAGCATATGGACCTGATGCCCAGAAGAAAATTTGCGAAAATCCGTATTCACTGGTTGAGGAAGTCTGGGGAGTCGGATTTGTTAAAGCAGATCAGATTGCCCAGCGTATGGGATTTGCACACGATTCATATAAACGGATCAAAGCCGGTTTGATTCATGTCATGCAGGATGAATGCAGTAAAGGTCATGTGTATCAGTTGTATGATGATCTGAAAAAAAAAGCTGCTGAAATTCTTGATGTAACGGAAGAGAGTGTTGTTTTTTCCATTGATCATGCGATTGATGCTAATCTTTTCATTAAAACCGGAGACTGTATTTATCTTCCTCACTATTATGATGCCGAGATGTTTGTGGCATCAGATCTCAGACAGCGTATGCTTCATAACGTAAATATTGTTTCCCGGGACAAAATCGAATCGTATATCAGCGCCTATAAACAGCAACATAATTGGGAGCCTGATCCGCGACAGATTGATGCATTTACGATGGCGGTGTCAAATCAGTTGTTTATTCTGACCGGCGGACCGGGTACCGGGAAAACAACAACGCTGCAGCTTATTGTCGGTTTCTTTCAATCGATCAATAAAAAAGTGCTTCTTGCGGCACCAACTGGACGTGCAGCCCAGCGGATGGGAATGCTTAGCGGTTGTGAAGCGCAGACAATACACAGGCTCCTCGAATATAAACCATCAGAAAACGGTTTGCTTTTTGGAAAGAATGAATCAAATCGTCTCGAATGTGATATACTCATCATTGATGAAGTATCGATGATTGATCTGCTTCTTATGAGAAGTCTGCTGACGGCTTTAAAGTACGGAACGTGTCTTATATTGGTAGGTGACAGTAACCAGTTGCCATCCGTGGGTGCAGGAAATGTACTTGCCGATTGTATTGCCAGCAGACTGATTCCTCATGTCAATCTTACAACCGTATTCAGGCAGGCTGCGACAAGTAAGATTGTTACGAATGCACATGCAATTATCCGGGGTCAGATGCCTGTTTTTACAAATACCCAAGGCGATGATTGCTTTCTGCTTGTACGTGAGGATGCTCAGGAATGTCTTGACACAATTTTAAATCTTGTAAGCGAACGTCTCCCTGCACGGTATGGATTCGATCCTGTTGATGATATCCAGGTGCTTGCGCCAATGCATAACGGACTGCTTGGAACAGAAAATCTTAATGGACTGCTGCAACAGCGGCTTAATGAGAATCCGCATAAGCTTGTCAGAGGAAATAAAACCTATTTTTCAGGCGATAAGGTGATGCAGATCAGGAATAATTATGATTTTGGGGTTTTTAATGGTGATTTTGGGAAAGTTGTTGCTGTTACACACGAAGAGTCACTTGTTGTAGATTTTGATAAAAAACGAATACGTTATGAATTGAAGGATCTTGATGAACTTCAACCGGCATATTGCATCAGTATCCATAAGAGTCAGGGGTGTGAATTTAAAGCGGTAATTATTCCGGTATCAACACAACATTTTATCATGCTTCAGCGAAATCTTATTTATACAGCAGTAACAAGGGCAAAAAAAATGTGTATCCTCGTGGGTACTGAGAAAGCGTTGTCGATCGCGATTAAAAACGACAGCGCATTGAAACGAAACTCAAGGCTTGCCGCAATTCTTGCCGGGAGATCGTGACGTGCGAGTAGTTGCTTTACATGCGATTAGATGTTGAAGGAACTGATAAAATGATGATCGATTTACGGGTGATTTATCTTTTGGGCCGGCAAAAGGAGCTGAAAATAATAAAAAAGTGCAGAAATATAGAAAATGTAATTTATATTTCTTTGATGGAGACCATTCGTAATTCTATATTACAATAATCATTAAGGCACGTGAACTTATTTGCTTTGAGAAATACTGTTGCTACTGGCATTAGAGACCTTATTTCAAAACGTTTGGCTTGAATGTACAGTGCTCCTGTTTATATATTTAAACGATACTATTACGCGCCAGTAGCTCAGTTGGATAGAGCGTCGGCCTCCGAAGCCGAAGGCCACAGGTTCGACTCCTGTCTGGCGCAGTAATCATGTTGCTATTTGATTTGTGATGCTGACAAAGTGGATGTGTCTGTGGATGCGAGTGGTTCCACTGGTCGTAAAAGATTAGAGCTTAATAGAGAAAAAAATCCTGTTTTATTCAGGTTAACCGTGAAAATATAAACATAAACTTACTTAAAGGAGGTTAATATTAACTTCCATATTCGTTCAGCCGGAATTTTTGATGTCATTGAACCGGTACTTGATGATGGTGAGGTTTTCGATTCGACACTGTTGAAAGAAACCATATCCAACTATATTGCAACCGGTAAAAACAATGTTTTGATTGACCTGATTCAGTTGGATTACATTTATTCAGACAGCATGAACGTTATCATGGCCCTGAATAGAAGTGTTACTGAAGCAGGTGGAAACTTTGGTTTGCTTCAGGTACGTCCCGAAGTAATTCAGATTCTTCAGAAGGCTGGAATTGCAAATGCACTTCGGATTTTTAATTCTGATGATGAGGTCGAAAGTTTCTCTATGTCTCTGATGCAGAACCAGCAGCAGGGTTTTGCGCAACAGCCTCAACAGTCTCAATCGGAATTCGATCAACTCAGATCAGAAATCGGATCGGTTTTTGGAGGACCAGAGCAGCCACTACAGGACTTTGGAAATCAGGGATATGCTCAACAGCAACAACCCCGGCAACCGTCGCGTCCAATGCAACAACCTCAGAGTCCGTACGCTCGTCCAGGATTTCCGACGCAGCAACCACAATTTCAGGGACGGCAGTTTACACCTCCACCTCCACCGCCTCTTACACCATCAAGGCCGATTGTTCCTCCCCCCGTTCAAACCGGAGGGATCAGCGGACCACAGAAACCTCCTGTTCGTCCACCATTCTCTACAGATCAATCAAGAATGGGGTCACAGCAGCAACAGGAATTTACTCCTGAGATGCAGGGTTTTCCTCAAGCTTCTCAGATACCTGTTCAGCCTAAAAAAGCAGAATCTCCAATATCTTCATCATTTAGTGATGAGCTTGAAGGGATTGCACCAAAAACTGGAAAATTCCGCACTGAGTTGTCATCAGCCCGTGCGGATGCAATAGATAATGAAGACGATATTCTTTCTGATGATATGCAGAAAAAGAAATCTCCTGTTGGTATTATTGTTGTAGTACTTTTACTAATAGCTCTTGCCGGGGCTGGTTATTATGCCGTGACGTCAGGGTTGATTAATCTTGGGGGAAAGTCTCAATCGACTACGCAGAAACCGGCAGAGACAAAACCAGTTGCGACGCAAGCTCCTGCAACACCTCCTCAGGCACCGATCGAGCTGGAGCCTACACCACCTCCGCCGGCTCTGGAACCAGTAAAACCTGAACCGCCAAAAGCTGAGCCACCACGACAGGTACCGGTAAAGAAAGAATCAACTGCACCGAAAAGAGTTGCTCAAAGACCCGCAAAAGCTCCTGTTGCTGCAGCACAACAAGCTTCTGCTAACAAGCTTGTGATTACTTCAACACCTGCTGGAGCATTTATTTCTGTCAACGGGGAGATGATTGGAAAAACGCCATATACCTGGGATAAACCGGTGTTTGGTCCTATTTCAATTGAACTTTCCAGAGCAGGGTATAAATCAACATCCAGGGACATAGAATTTACCGGGGGCAGCATAAGTGAAAATTTTATTCTTGACAGGGAACTTCCACCACCACCGCCAAAGGCTGAACCAGTAGTGGAACCAGAACCGGAAACGAGACGTCCTGAGCCAGTTGTGACATCGACTCCAGAGCCGGTATCAACACCAGTTGCTCCGGTATCGACACCGGAACCATCAAAGCCAGCGGTGTCAACACCAGCTGCCTCAACTCCTGTTGCATCAAGTGCCGGGGGTGATGCATCAATTTATTTTGCATCATTACCTCCGATTGCTGAAGTCTATCTTAACGGTAAACTTGTTGGACGGACAAACGTTGCAGAGCTTAAGCTTCCATCCGGTACACATGTACTTAGGTTTGTAAAGGGACCTAAAGAAGTGACACAGGAGATTACACTGCAACCAGGAAAGAACCCATCACGCCTTATCCGACTTCCTTAAGGATATGATGCGTTGGGTGGAGTTTTAAGTGGCTTATAAGTCATCATATTACAAGAACCGGAGGAGAGGGAATACTTTTCTCCGGTTCTTTATTTTAATCTGTCTTCTCAGTTCATTCTGGTTACTCGCTCATAAGTACAACTTTATTAAAAAGAAACATCCTCCGGTTCACAATGCATCGTTAGTTCCTTCTATTGATTACGAGTGGGAGAGACGTGTTGAAGAGCTACTTTTTTCAAAGCCCCTAAGTTATTATATTCAAAGGGATATAGCAGGTGCTGTTGTTAAGGCAGGGGATTCATTTCTAAGCCTTCTCCTTAATATGAATGTCTCAGGAAAACGTTCAGACGAGATTTATAGAATAATTAATTCTGTAGGTTTGAAAACGATCTATCCCGGAGATTCTGTTGAAGTTAAAAAAGGAGTTGCAGGAAATCTTGAACGGTTTTCAATCCTTAGCAAATCCTTCTGGTATACAATTCATTGGAAAGATAGTGTTGTTCATGTAGAAAAGAAACCTCAGGACATAACAACCTACACCTGTGTCATTAATGGTGAAATAATGACATCATTATCCGAACAGATGTATGAATGCGGAGTAAGTGATATTATTACCGGTAAATTTGCCGATATTTTTGCCTGGGACATAAACTTTTTTACTGATCCCAGAAAGGGTGATATTTTTCAGATTGTTTTTGAACAGAACTACGCTGATGGGAAAAAAGCGGGGTATGGTGATATACTTGCTGCACGTTACACGAACGGAAAGAAAACTTTTTATGCGTTCGGATTCAAGGATTCATCTGATAACGTGATGCGCTATTATGATGAAAATGGTAAGGCTGTTCAAAAAGAGTTTTTAAAAGCGCCACTTCGTTTTTCAAGGATTTCATCAGGGTTTACTCATAATCGCCGCCATCCGGTGCTTGGAATTGTTCGTCCACATCTTGGAATTGATTATGCAGCACCTACCGGAACACCTGTAGCTGCTGCGGCAGATGGAAAAGTCAACTATGCCGGTTGGAAAGGTGGTTATGGAAATTATATCGAGTTATCACATGGTGGTGCGTATACAACAACGTATGGCCATCTGCACAAAATTATGGTGAGGAGCGGTTCAAGAGTATCGCAGGGTGAGACGATTGGTCTTGTAGGATCTACAGGTTTATCAACCGGGCCACACCTTGATTATCGTATGAAGCGGGGATCTGCTTATGTAAATCCAAACGCCGTAACGCTTCCATCAAGAGATTCTATCGGGATTGACCGCAAGACGGATTATGAGAAGATAAAAGTATCAGGATTAATTGCGATGAATACCCGGTTTACTGATAAGTCAGGATTGCAGATTCTGCATATTAGTAAACCTGAGCCAACAGGTGTTGTTGTTAAGGAAATTGCCCTGAATAAAGGGGGTGCAAAATGACTACACCTCAGGTAATGAAAAAAATTCAAAATGATATCGTAGCTGAAAAAGACACACGGTACAAAATCCAGGCATATTCATTTGTACTTTCGGGTCTTGAATTTTACCTGAGTAGTCTTGGTGAGAAGCGTCATGTCAGCGGACAGGAACTATCGAAAGGATTATTGCTTTTTGCTTTAAAGCAATTTGGTTTGATGGCCCGGGATGTACTTCGCAACTGGGGCATAACAAAAACAGATGACTTCGGGTATATGGTTTATAATATGATCGAAATCGGGGTGATGAGTCGTCAACCGGATGATGCAGTTGAACATTTTTTTAATGTTGTAGATTTCGATGCTTTTTTTAATGTTCAAAGTTATTTTGAAGTTGATAAAGATTTTATTAAAAAAACAAAAGGTGCTTGATCTTACAAATTCCAAAAATTATATTAGATGCACTTTTGAAATAATGAGCCGCTTTAGCTCAGTCGGTAGAGCAAAGGACTGAAAATCCTTGTGTCCGCAGTTCGATTCTGCGAGGCGGCAATTACTATAAGGCTTCAGTGTAACACCTGAGGCTTTTTTTATTTAAATCCGCACAAGGACTCTTTTTTTCCACCGCATCCTGGTATTGTCGAAATAGTAAAACCTGCATTTTTTAATCCCCGTTTAACAATTCCGGCAACAGTATACGTGGCAAAAGTACCATTGGCAGAGGTTTTAATACCAATTGCATTAAGGAGTTCCTGCCGCCATATCAGCGGATTTTTTTTTGGTCCATGTCCATCCAGAAACCATACACAGCAAGGTCTTTCAAGTTCTGAAACCATTTCAAGCGCCTCTCCGATACGCAGTCTGAGCTCAAGAAAGCAGCTACCTGTCTCGATTGTACAGAAATACCATCCGTTGCCATCAATATGAAGACTTTCGTAATTACTGGTCAGAAGTGCTATGAGATCAGCATGTGTATCGCTGAAACACTTAAGAATCTCCCGAATTCGTTTTGTTGAGAGGGGGTGCAGTTCGACAGAATTCCAGATTATTCGCTTGTTTTCAATTGCATTTTCCTTAAGGTAATCGAGAAATGCAAGGAGCATTCTGCCACTTCCAAAACCAGTTTCCCCTATAATCAGCTCATCCTGAACAGCAAGTTTTTCAAGTATTTTTGCACCTCTGAAAAAAACCTGTTTTGCCTCATGTATTGCATTAACAACGTCAAAGTAACGGTCATCATAATGTTCGTTTACGAGTATGGATGGAATAAGCATATCGGGAAAATGTCCTGTATCGTTTGAATTAGGGAAAGATTGTTTAAATCAACCGAATATCGAGTAATTCAGTAGAGTTGTTACATGTGTCAGGCATGAAATATAAGTGATTCTCGGAATCTCACTGTTGAATAATCTCAATTGTGTGTAAAAATCAGCGATTCAGGATAAAAAGGTATGGAGTTATAAATAAAAATCTGACTGGATTTTACAAAATAGAAATGTAAAAACTGCATTTTCG
>CAYMGX010000087.1:0-15364 GCA_964390065.1 uncultured Fibrobacter sp.
TAGCGACTTCCGTAGAAGAATATTGTGTGATCGCAATGAAAGCTGCAGCTGATATTGCAGGGATCAGACGATGTCGGCATCTTCTGCGTGAATCGCTGCTTAATTCAGACATCTGTGATTCAGAGAAATTTGCGCGTAAATTTGAAGATCTGTGTATTAAGGTAACAGATCAGTTTAACAAAAAACATGAATAACTGATTTCCCGTGCCTTCTATGTCTTCCGTAGTTTCCTTTGTATCCTATTATCAGAGAGGTGTGTTTTCTGCAAGCCTCTGCGCGTTTTTGGTCATGACAGGTAAACTGATTATGCTGCCACGGTATCCTGATTTTTCAAAAGTTAAAAGCGTTGTTGTTAAAGCGCGACCGTTATCAGACGTTTCAGCTCTCTTTCCTTATACCCGAAACTCTTTACAAAAAGTTCAACCGGACCATGCGTTACACCCAGAAGTGGTTCACGAATTTTTTTTACAGTCAGATAATCGACTGCCCCGGAAAATGTTCCGATGACCAGGCAATCAAGCTGCTTGTCAGGTATAGATGTCGGACCACCTCTGGATGATGCCCAGAGTGAATCTACGATGCACAGTTGTTGACGAACCGGATTACCTCCCCACAATGCATTACTTTTACTGAAACCGAGAATATAATCAAGCCTAAGGCCATCCCTGTTGCCATCTCTGTGGATGGGCCACGGGTCGAACGTGCCGGCATGGTTTTTCAGGGTCAATGTGGTTCCGCCAAGATCGAGGTCATGACACTTGTTGACTGCAATATTTATCAGAATATCAATAGATCCATCAGCAATCATCTTTGTGCACGGAAATGATTTAAAGCCATCTCTTATCGGAATTTCTAATTGAATTGTGCCGCCAAGAGCACTGTTCTTATCCCCGATAATCACTCCTTCAGGTAGTCCTTTACCAATGAATGGAGCGTAGAGCGGGCCGGCATTATGGGAACCGTCGTAAATGTAGATGTTCTCAAATCTGACACCCAGTCTGTTAAGTTCGATACAACACTTATTGACAACGGCTAACCGTGGGTGATTATCACCGATACAGTTCACTTTGATTGCAGCTTTCACTGTATCCCAGTTTTTACTTTCCGGTTTCCTGAAAATCGTTTTCCAGGCATCGGCAGGATTCTCTTTACTGGCAAGTGACATGACTGAGGCATCAAGCGTGCGGTCAACTTCAGCTCCGTTTACAACACTATTCTGACCAGTCATACTCCATCCCGAAGGTGCTCCGGTAACCATGGCCTTATTTATTCCGCATACTACACGAAGATTATCAATATCAGGATTTACGGCCATTCCGGGAACATATACCTGCGGGGTACTGCTTGATGCCGAAAATACCGGTTGACCCGCAGCCAGTATTCCACCGGCACTGATTAATGTGGTTTTAACGAAATTCCTTCTGCTTATTGGTTCCATGGATACCTCACAAAATTGATTACTGAAAGCACCGTTATTATAACACTAAAATATAACTGCTCACATGATAAATACAAATAATATGCTGATACATAGATTTAAAGATGAACATCAGGTGGAAGCGCGATCTTCATCAGATTTAGTTGACAGGAACTCTGCCGAGATGTCAATTTTCTAAAGTGTTCATATAATCATTCAGACATTGGTTGGCAGCTTATTTTTCGATGATCGGGCTTATGGAGTTTACCAGTGCAGCAGCATCAGACAATGCGTTATCCGGTGAATCGTAACCGGTGAACGTCATTTCAACATAATATTGCCCTTTGGCCCAGTAAACAATGCATCCACCAATCACTTCTTCATAAAGTACTGGCCGGACATTCATATTGTCGATTTTTTTCGCATCTGATGACAACTTTTTTTTTGCACTTACCATTTTTTTAGCTTGCGATGATGATCCGAAATCGTCGAAATAGATCTGGAGTGATCTGTTATCTGCGGTATAAGAAACGGTTATACCATTTTTGAGACCCTGTTTTTGATATTGCGTAGCTCCACCATTGATAAGAAGGTAGAGATCATCAACAGTAAAATACTGATATTTATCATTCTGTTCGATCCAGGGTGAAACATTCGCTACTGCTGTCCGGAATTTTTCGTAAATACTGTTGTCTTCAGACGTCGCAGCATGCACCGTTACAAAAAGTAAACTAAATAAAACAACAGAAGTCTTAATTGAAATAATATTTTTCATAGCAGTTCCACGTAGACTTTCAAGGTTTTTAAGTTGATGAATAATAACCTGATTCAGTTACTATTCTACCGATTTTTATAGTTAAAAAATCTAATTGCGATCGTACAAAAATGCAATTAAATAAATGCAAACTAATACTACAGGTCAGCGTTATTATTAAAGTGTGACCATTATCAGACGTTTGAGCTCTTTTTCCTTATACCCGAAACTCTTTACAAAAAGATCAACCGGACCATGCGCTGCACCCAGAAGTGGTTCACGAATTTTTTTTGCAGTCAGATAATCAACTGCCCCGGAGAATGTTCCGATGACCAGGCAATCAAGCTGCTTGTCAGGTATAGCGTTTGGATCACCCCTGGATGATCCCCAAAGTGAGTCTACGATACACAGTTGTTGACGAACCGGATTACCTCCCCACAATGCATTACTTTTACTGAAACCGAGAATATAATCAAGCCTAAGGCCATCCCTGTTGCCATCTCTGTGGATGGGCCACGGGTCGAACGTGCCGGCATGGTTTTTCAGGGTCAATGTGGTTCCGCCAAGATCCCAGTCATGCCCTTTGTTAACTGCGATATTTATCAGAATGTCAATAGATCCATCGGCTATCATTCTTGTACACTCATATGATTTAAATCCATCTTTTATCGGAATTTCTATTTGAACCGTACCGCCGAGAGCATCGTTTCTATTCCCGATAATCACACCTTCAGGAAGTCCTTTTCCAATAAATGGTGAGTAGATCTGACCTGCATTCTGTGAGCCGTCGTAAATGTATATGTTCTCATACTTGACACCCAGTTTGTTAAGTTCGATACAACATTTATTGACAATAGCAAGTCGTGGGTGATTGTAACCGATACAGTTTACTTTGATAGCAGCTTTCACTGTATCCCAGTTTTTGCTTTCCGGTTTCCGGAAAATCGTTTTCCAGGCATCGGCGGCATTAACTTTACTGGCAAGAGACATAACTGAGGCATCAAGCGTACGGTCGACTTCAGCTCCGTTTACAACACTATTCTGACCGGTCATACTCCATCCGGAAGGTGCTCCGGAAACCATGGCCTTATTTACTCCGCATACTACACGAAGATTATCAATATCAGGATTTACAACCATTCCTGGAAAGTATGCCTGTGTGGTACTATTCGATCCGGAAAATACCGGTTGACCCGCAGCCAGTATTCCACCGGCACTGATTAATGTGGTTTTAACGAAATTTCTTCTGCTTATTGGTTCCATGGAGATTCCTCACAAAATATATCAATGAAAGCACCGTTTTCATAATGTTAAAAAAATGACTGGTCACATATTCCGAAACGTCGTTTATTTATTGAGTATTGACTCTATTCTGTGGTGATTCCCACGTCAGTCCTTTTTATCAGGATTTTTATACTGTACCTTTTCATTAAACTCTTTTATCGCTTTTTCATTCTCAGTAGTTGATGCTCTGGCTTTATTTATCTCTTTTTCATTCTCTTCATCCCTGAGTTTTTCTTCAAAGCTGCGTTGCTCAGTATACTTTCGGTACCCCTGATTGGTACCCTTTAATGTTTTTGAGTTGCATGAAGTGTTAAGAAGTAAAAAAACGACCGACGATATGCAAATGATGAGCTTTACCATACAGAAATCCTTTGCTGAATTGAAGTATTTCCATTCACGTGTCAAAATTACACTTGCAGGAAACTGAATTGATTGGCTTTATGATTTATTAATATATGAGTCTAATATAGTGTTTGCATTTACTGAATTCAACCAAGTCATGATAATAGGGGAGTGCTCACGAAACGGAAAAATAGTACGTTCATAGTACAAAGGAGTATGTTCAGAAAATTATGAGCCTGTTTAAAAGGTCTATGCAGGTTGCATCAAAGAATCATCCCATACAGATAGTAAAAAAATAATCACAACACACATCTTTAACACTCACCTAACAAAAGAATATGATATTTACTCGTGATGATACAATTAACAAAGGATTTCATATGGCAAAAGTTGATTTACATGTTCACTCCAGTTATTCAGAAAGACCATCCGAATGGTTTCTTCAGCGTCTTGGTACAAAAGAATCCTATATTGACCCCGATGATGTTTACAAAAATGCAAAAGCTTCAGGGATGGATTTTGTAACGATAACGGATCATAATACTATAGAAGGTGCTATACGATTAAAGCAGAAACACTTTGATGATGTTATAATAGGTCTTGAAGCGACATCATATTTTCCCGAAGATGGGACCAAAATTCACATACTTATCTGGGGGTTGACAGAAGTAAAATTCAGGATAATTGACAAAGTAAGGATTGATATCTACAAATTAAGAGAATATCTTGTTAGAGAGGATCTGGCTCATGCAGTCGCGCATGTGACATTTGCAATTAACCGATCCCTGAGCTTTGAACAGGTCGAACGACTGTTTGTCCTGTTTGATCACTTTGAAACACATAATGGAAGCAGAGAGCGTATTAATAAAGATGTCCTGGAAAAGGTATTTACAAATCTTACTATCGGTAAAATCACTGATCTGGCGCAGAAATACAGTATCGAGCCAGTGAACACCGATTCCTGGAATAAAGGACGGGTGGGGGGATCTGATGATCATAGCGGACTCTTTACAGGAAAAACATATACCTGCGCTGATGCATCAACCGTAGATGAATTCTTATCACGTATCAAACAAAAGCGCACCCGTGCCTATGGACGTCATAATGATTATCAGGGACTGGCATTTTCCATTTACAAAGTCGCGTATGATTTTTCGCAAACAAAAAATCCATTTGCAGGATCGATTCTGAGTGCAGTGAATTCACTGATTTTTGATGACAAAGTATCGGGTTTCAAGAATCAGGCTGCGCTCAAGAAACTACAGATTGCTAAATTGACACGTAAGGATGCACTGACATCCATTCTGGCTGACTTTGTCAATACGTTACAGTCTGAAAGTAAGCTGACTGCTGATGAAAAACTGGAAATTATCAGTGCTACCGTTGCACGAGCTGCCGATGAAATGCTGTTGCAATTATTTCTGAAAATTACTGAATGTCTCAAGGATGGTGATTTATCCGGATTGTTAAAAAGCTTTTCAGGCGTATTGCCGGGTGTGTTTATTTCTATCCCGTTCTTTACATCGTTAAATGTCATGCATCAATCACGTTGGCTGCTTGATTCACTGACAGAGAATTATATCCATCCGGTTGACAGGAAAAAGAAAAAGGTGCTTTGGTTTACCGATACATTTCTTGAACTAAGTGGTGTCAGCGCGACACTTCAGGAGCTGGCAAAGCTGACTCTTGACAGGAAACTTGCTATGAAAATTGTCACCTGTTTGCCATCACCGGATCAACGTACCACAGGGATACCGGAAAACGTTATTGATCTTCCATCGATACATTCCATAACGCCTGAATTTTTTAATACCTACACACTTCGTATACCGTCCGTGATGGCTGCATTAAAAATTATTTCA
The DNA here is from genome assembly GCA_964390065.1 of uncultured Fibrobacter sp. Classification (GTDB taxonomy): domain Bacteria; phylum Fibrobacterota; class Chitinivibrionia; order Chitinivibrionales; family Chitinispirillaceae; genus JAAZBG01. Next base: position 5,660 of record CAYMGX010000087.1, read on the forward strand.
GATGAGGAACCTGATGAAGTGTATATATCGACACCAGGCGCAGTTGGATTGCTTGGTATTCTTGTTGCAAAGCTTTTTCATATTCCGTCAACGGCTGTTTATCACACCGATTTTACCCGGCAGTTCAGACAGATTATCGGTGATGAGACAATGTGTCAGATCACTGAAGATTATGTCAACTGGTTTCATTCACTTGCAGATACTGTTGCTGTGCCGACACAGGAATATGCGAAACAGCTGGAACGGCGGGGTATCAGCAAAGCAAAACTCAGAAAATTCCGTCGCGGAATAGATCCATCAGTGTTTGCTCCTGGTACGTCAAGTGAATATCTCTCAAGAATGTATGGAATAAATGATGGAATAACACTGATTCACAGTGGCAGAGTAAGTAAAGAGAAAAATCTTGATTTTCTGGCATCTGTATATGAGGAGATCGTTAAAGAGTATCCGGAAACAAATTTACTGATTGTTGGTGATGGTCCCTATTATGATGAATTCAGGGAAAAAATGCGGCACTATAAGCGTGTCGTTTTTACAGGAAGGGTTGACAGAAAAAAACTACCATCATTATATGCCGCATCGAATTTGCTGGTGTTTCCAAGTGTGACCGATACTTTCGGAATGGTTGTTCTTGAGGCTCAATCGTGTGGATTACCGGCCCTTGTTTCCGATTTTGGTGGTCCTCAGGAGATAATTTTAAACGGGAAGACCGGGTTTGTCGCAGAAGCGAATAATAGTCTTGACTGGAAGAATAAAATAGAGGGTATAGTCAGCATGATCCGGAATTATCCGAAGTTATATCTTGAGATGCGTGTTGAAGCAAGGAAAAATGTCATGATTAATTTTAATTGGGACAGAGTTCTTGATGACATCTTTAACGCAAACAGAAGTGATCGTATGTCTCAGAAAGAAAAAGAGGCAAATCGTTCATATTGTGACATTGTCAATATTCAATAGTACATTTCAGATAACAATACTACCGGAATGAAGTAGTCAGTGCAGTGGTTGAAATAATCTTACCATTAAAAAGCGAGCCGATATAATTGTTTACTTTTATTACTACTGCTTCACGTTCAAATCCCCCTGAGGAGATAACTGTAAATACCGAATGTTATTACAACTACAGTATCTGGCTTGTTCCGGTTTTAATAGAAAAAATACAACTGATAAGAATGGTTATGCGGCGTTTATCGGAATCATATATTTTTGTCACATAGTACTCAGATCAATTTCAGAAACGTTCAAAGTGTATCTGCGTCTCGAAAATTAATAGTTTTGATTTTGTTTGCTTGTCAATAAACAATAACAGCGGAGATAACCATGAGCCTTTCCATAGGCAGAAGGCAGGCGTTGGCTATAATCGGTATGGCTGGTCTTGCCGCGCTGGATGTGTTCGCGAAGCCATTATCCTATGAATCACTTGAGAATGACTTCAAGACGACTATCCGAATACTCACCGAGGCTTATTATCTTGAAATGGAAGCAAACGCTATGTATGTCAGTTTCTCTAAACGGGCAAAAGAAGAGAATTATCCCAATATCGCATATTCATACAAAACGTTCGCCATATCTGAAAAGATTCATGCCGATAATTATGCAGTGATACTTGAGAAACTTAATCGGGCATTGGAAAAGGGCACACCAATTATCGCAGCCAACACAACTAAGAAAAACCTGCTCACTTCGGTCAGCCATGAAATGAAGAAAATCAATGTGATCTATCCGGGATATCTCGAAGAGCTAAAGACAGAGGGTCACAAAGATGCCATTATGAGTTGTCGTTATGCGTATATGTCGCACAAACAACACACAGGAGATCTGGAGCTCGTGGGTAAATATACTGAGAATTTCTTCCTGATAGTAGTGGCAACAGCAGAAGCACGCTGGCTCAATTACCATGTTTGTTCGTTATGTGGTTCAACTTCAAAAAGAATTCCGCCTGCGTTATGTCCTATATGCGGAAAACCTAAGGATACCTACATTCATGTAAGCCGTCCCTGAAAAGTTACTACAACTCAAACATGATCCGGATAACATCACCCTCAGAGTTCAAAGTGAGAACCGTTCAAAGTGGAACGCACCTCGCGGCAGGCCGGTTGTTCGCATTATCATTCAAGACCAAAATACTATACCTGAAAAATAGTCGTTTAGTAAAACAGCAGGGCTGAACACAGCAGACTGTGTCAGCAGGACTTGTATGCGTCCTGTTGTTCTAATTGTCAAGATGGTCCTTGTGATGATTTTATGAGTGATTTTAGCTTGATGATGTATTCTGCGGCCAGTGATTTCACTTTATTGTTTGCCGAAGCTGATGTAATTGCATCAACCTTTACAGGAGTATTGACTTCCCACTTTCGAATCTGTGTGGTATGGAGAATGATTCGTGATGCCGCCTGTTCATTTTTTTTGAGCCATTCCAGAACCCAGGGGCGAACTTTTGAGTTAATTCCTGAATTGGTGATAAAGACAGCATTGAAATCTGTTGCAGTATAATCAGCGAGAGTACCACCGTTGGTATGATTCACAACCACAACAGTAATACCATCCTTTTCAAGAAGCTTTTTCATCTCCTTGATCAGAGCTTTTTTAAATTTAGTATCCTCAAAAGACAAAAGAACACTATTTTTTTTCATCGTAGCATCGTTGGCATACGCAGAGAACATGACCATCATCAACAGCATAAAGAAACCGCAAATTTTATTCATATCAGTATTCCATTTGTAAAAAGATCCTGAATAGTCGTAATAAGTTAAAAATAGAAACCGCACGTTTGAAGTAACAACAAAAAACAAAGTTAGTTTCCAGTTGTATTTTGATGCAGTGGCTATTGTATATTCAACAACATGAAACTGAGCGTTGCACATAATTTTGATCCGGCACTTGTACCGCATCTGGCGGTTATCGGCAAGACATACGAAGTCTTTGGAAAACTGGACCGTGATATTGTTGGCGGTGGAAGATCTACCTATACATTGCGTCATATAAGCAAGAGTCGTATTGCCCTCGCTGTACGGCAGGCGCATGACCACGGAATTGCTTTTAACTACCTGGTTAATGGGGCATCACTTAACGGACAGGAACAAACACGCTCAGGTCAGAATCGAATCCGGAATCTGCTGGATTGGGTAGCAGCGTGTGGCGTGGATGCTGTCACTATTGCCTCACCGTTTCTTGCACAAATTGTCACGAAAATGTATCCTAAGCTGGGGATACGTGCGAGTGCATTCGCCATGATTGACACTCCGGCAAAAGCGCGGCAGTGGGAAGATCTCGGAGCGAACACGCTGTGTATCAGCGCTATCACCTGCAATCGTGATTTCGAACGACTGCGTGCGATCAGGGAGGCTGTTTCGTGCGAGTTGCAGCTTATTGTTAATGCGAGCTGTCTTAGCCACTGTGTCTGGGAGCCAACGCACATGCAACTACTGACCCAAAGTTCACGTACACACGACGCGGGTCATGGATTTTGCCTTGACTATTGTGTACTCAACTGCTCACACCGGCGCTTGAAAGATCCGGTGAACTTCGTGCGCTCTGTATGGATTCGGCCCGAAGATCTGTCATTCTATGAAAAACTTGGTATTGATTGTTTTAAGGTCCTTGAGCGAAGCTGCCCAACAGACCTGCTTGTTAAAAGGGTGAAGGCGTATCGTGATCAGTCCTTTGATGGCAACCTGTATGAGCTGGTGGCACCGATGGCCAGTATCCGAAAGGAGCTTGGGGCGACATTTTTTTCTCATGCGCGGATGATACTTTCAATGCTCCGACCGGGTAAAATTAAAATTTCGAGCTTACTGAGAATTCAGGACTACATGAACGAGATTATCCCGCATCAGTTTGATCGTAATGAAGCACCAGTGTATATCGATAACGCTGCTTTGGATGGTTTTGTCCAGCATCTCGCACAGCGGCGGTGTGCAACGGAAGACTGCTCACACTGCGGTATCTGTGAGCGTTTCGCAGCAAAAGCTGTCCACATTAAGCAGGATTATCGGGAACGGGTGCTGCACAAAGCAGAGACGCTGCAGGGTCAGACCAGTGATGGATCACTGTGGTGATGGACTTTTTAGCAGAAGACCTGCAATATGCCCGCCAAAACCAAATGACTGATTAAGAGCCAGGGTGATAGGATACGGACACGGTTCATGTACGACAAAATTCAGCGGTCGGATCGGGTCTGTCAGATTGACCGATGGATGCATCTTCCCCGACTCGATCGAGAGTGCCGTTACCGCTGTTTCGATCGCGCCTGCAGCACCAATCGAATGGCCAATAAGCGACTTGGTAGAATTTATAAATGGTCGCGAACCAAATACCCGTTCAACTATCCGTGATTCGACTTCATCATTGAGCAAGGTAGAGGTTCCGTGCGCGTTAATATAATCAACCTGTCCGGCCGCGAATCCGGAACTTTCAAAAAGTTCGTTGTACATTGATTCCACGTGATCACCCTCCGGCGACATACCCATAATCGAAAATGCATCACAGTTCTCGGAAAAGCCAACCACCTCGGCAATCACCTTTGCTCCCCGTGCGCGAGCCAGCGTGGCATCTTCCATCATGAGTACTGCACATCCACCGGCACTGAACAAAAAGCCGGTTCTTTTTGAATCAAATGGACGGTTTGCTTCAGAAGCGATGCCATCACCCCTGGCAAGAGTACCAGCGGTATCAAATCCCCGAAAAATTCCTCCGTAGGGGTCTGCGAGGTACTCAGTACCTCCTGCAAGTGCAGTATCGATTTTCCCGGAAACAATTGCGCGATACGCCTGACCGATTGCCGATGTACCCGATGCGCATGCGGTTGAAACGGTTATTGACGGTCCGGCGAGGCCATACTTTATCGACAGTACAGCCGAGCATGCATTGGGCATGGTCATCGCAACAACAAATGGATTGAATCGTGATGAAAATTCCAAAGGTATGGAATCCGGCAACGTACATGCATCCTGCATGCTGTCCAGTGCCTTTTTGACCGGAGCAAGAACGTGAGTTGCCTGAGCACGGGTATACGATACAAGGCCACCATTACCGGTACCCATAAACACTCCGCTGCGATTAGTGTCAATACCTTCAATAGAAAGCGTGTTTTTCTTTTCATCCCGAAGAGTTACCTTTAGCCCGGCATCTTTCAGCGCCATTTCTCCGCAGACAAGTGATAGTAACTGCACAGGGTCCATCTGCATCTTTTCGGCACGACTCAAAGAAAACTGATCCCAGTCCGGGAGTTTTAGCGGCGCCCAGACTCGGGAGTTGTACGAGTTGTAGGCATTCCAGTGAGGCGGAATCTCTTCGGCGATCGCCAAACCACGAAGGCAATTGGACCAAAATTCATCACGACCGCATCCGTTGGGTGCAATCACGCCTATTCCTGTAATCGCAACGGTCTTTCTCATTGCTTACTGCCGCCTATCTTTCTCTTGATAAAATCAACGGTTGATCCCACCGTGGTGAGCTCCTTTGCTTCCTCGTCACTGATACTTTCCTTGAATTCATCCTCAAGTGCCATCAGAAGTGTTACTTTGTCAAGCGAATCAGCCCCGAGATCATCAATGAATTTTGCTTCGGATGTAACCTCTTCACGTTTAACCTTGAGAATTTCAATTGCGACATTCTGAACACGCTCCAAAAGTTGTTCGTCTGATGGCAAATCCATAAGCACCTCCTTTAGATTCTTTGGTGTTGAAATATCAACTACAGGCCGATTACGTCTGCCGGTTCTGGTCCGTTGACATCGAAATCCCGCAAACTTTGGGATCTATGGTATCAAGTTGTTGAGATATCAACTCTTGATATGAATTACAATATATATTTTTCTCTTTCTGTTTCTTTTACATAAAGCATTATTTTTTCAGAAAGCGAAGTATGACAATGAGCAGAATAGCTTCAGTGGGTACAGCAAATCCGTCGTTCTCAATTGAACAGAAACCCGGATGCGAGCTAATGAAGAAGCACTATGCAGATATCCTCAGGCCGCGAAGTATTGAGGTTCTGGAGAAAATCATGGATCATCCGAGCATTCGTAAGCGTCATATTGCTGTTGATGGTATACTCGAACTGATATCATTTAAAAACGAAACCCAGGATAAACGAATCGAGCGATTCACCCGTTGGGGAACCAGACTTTCCTGCGATGCAATCCGTCAGGCAATGGATTCTGCAGGTGTTGGTCTTGAGGAAATACGTGTGCTGGTAGTCAACACATGTACCGGATATATCTGCCCCGGGCTGACATCGTATATTATAGAAGAACTGGGGCTTTCTAAAAATGTAAAGGCATTTGATCTTGTCGGATTAGGATGTGGAGGTTCGGTCCCGAATATCGATCTTGCACAGTCGGTGCTGGGTGCGCGAAGCGATGGTGTAGCCGTGAGTGTTGCTGTCGAGATTTGCAGTGCCACTTACCAAATGGGCAACGATATGAGTCTGATCGTGTCAAATGCAATATTCGGTGATGGTGCGGCAGCAGCGGTGATCTGGAATCGGGACAGAGGGGTTGAGCTTGTAACAACTTGTTCGTTAATTGATTCTGCACACCGTGATGATGTTCGGTACGTTTACAAAAACGGACAACTGCACAACCGTCTCTCTCCTCACCTTCCAGAGATAATTGGAGAAACCGTGCCTGGAGAAATTCAGAGGATTTGTGCAGATAATGGTCTGACCCCGGCGGATATCCGACACTGGGCGATTCACCCCGGCGGCCACAAGATGCTCGAACAAATCAAGAGTGTTCTCGGGTTGGACGAAGAGGCTATGATCCATTCCCGTAATGTACTAAAGGAGTTTGGGAATATGTCATCACCCTCGCTATTGTTTGCTTTCAAAGAAGTTCTTGCCCGGGAAATCAATCCGGGTGATTGGTGTATTCTGGTTGGATATGGGGCCGGACTTTCGGTGTATACCTATCTGCTTAGGGCATAGTTCTTACTGCGAAGCAGAGTTTTTAATGCACACGGTGGCTTGCAACATGCCACCGTAGAAGTTCCTGGTTGAGACCACGTTCAGACCATGAATGTTGAGTATTTCTGTAAATACAGCACGATTTGGAAAAAGTGACAGACTGCGGGCGATATAGGCATAGACGTTCGGATCTGCGTGAAGAGCAAGCCCGATCAGGGATCCCCATGAATGTAAAAGTACATTATGTGCAAAGGCAATCTGCGTGCTTACCGGTTTGGAGAAATCAAGAAATGCAGCAACACCGCCAGGAGCGAGTACACGCGCAATCTCCCTGATCGCGGTTGTAATGTTGGGAGCGTTTCGTAAAGCATACCCACCAGTGATAAGGTCGATGCTGTTATCGGGAAAAGGGAGTTGATGCATATCGCCGCGCACCAGCGAACGGCTGATATCATCGCTGTCTGGCGCACAGCGCATCATGTCAGCCGACATGTCGAGGCCCATGATATGTACTCCGGGAAAACGATTGTGCAGCAGACGTTTGATATCACCGGTACCGCATGCAAGATCGCAGACATGTACAGGACTGCATTGTGGAATCATTCGTATCAGGTTTCGTTTCCATCGGCCATCTGCACCAAGCGAGAGTAGCCGGGTAGCAAGTGCATACCGTGGTGCCACAACGGAAAAGAGACGCTTATTGTATGAACGTTTTGTTTCTTCGGAGTTCAGTTGAGGGGATTGCAGATTCATAGTGATGTACTTTCAAAACAAGGAATAATGCAGGTAATGAACGATAACAATATAATAAATGCTTATGGAGATGATTAATGAAGCCTTTTTTTAGAAGAATCTTCGATCCGCTGAGGCTCTCCCGTCGCGACAACCGCTCTGAACTCATGGACGATCCATCGTGCGATACAAAAAGGCTTATCCGCACAGTGGGGCAGTTTGAAATGATCAATCTGCTGTTCACGCGTTCGCTTCATCTTGCTACGCGTTATCTCATACCGCAAGGAGAGGGTAATCATAGCCGATCGCTTTCTGTACTCGACATTGGTGCAGGTGGAGGAGACTTTGCCCGTGGCTTGGCGCGATGGGCAGAACGACATAGCATACATCTGGAAATAACCTGTATTGACCTTGATCCGCGCATTGCGGACTTTGCCCGGGAAAAATGCAAAGGCTACAGTAATATAACGATCGAGCAGGGTGATATATGGTCTCCGGAATTGGCGAAAAGAACATTTGATTGCGTCTTTGCAAACCATTTTCTTCATCACATACCGGATCAATCGATTCCTGATGCACTTTCGCTATTAAACTCCCTGGCACAGGAAAAACTACTGATCAACGATACCCGCCGTTCACAACTGGCATACACAGGATACGCCATATTTTCCCGTTTGTTTCTGCATAACAGTTTTGCCGCATATGATGGTCTGCTCTCAATCAGGAAGGGCTTTTCAAAAAGAGAATTGACAGATCATATTGCTCGTGCGGGTCTTTCAAACAGTCTGAAGGTACGTACCTTTTTTCCCGGCAGGGTGATTGTATACAAATGAACCGGGATCATGATGATCTAACAATCTTTGGTTAAAAACACCTTCGAACCGTAACAAAACTGATTTGTCATGAAATGATCCCAGAGTGAATATTGTATAACAAAACAACCGGAATGATCCATTTCGGGTGCATCCAGGAATATCCAATGATTAGTGGCGTGTTTTATCTGCGAAACTGCAGCAGCCGGTGCTTTTCAACAGATGAGAACAGAAAGAACAAAAGAAAAAACAAAAACACTCCAAATGAAACGGAATGGATCACAGTATCTGCGTTTCCAAAACCCCACGATTTTATCAGGAAAGAAGAAAATATCAAGGTAATACTCGAACTGAGTAAAAAAAGTCTTTTTCAAAATAAAATCCCTAATAGTAAATAAAAAATCAAATCCCTTGCTTCTGACTACTTCTCCCCCAAAAAGTAAATATACTTTATACCATTTCTTAATAAAATCCTAACAAAAAAATGGAATTTTTGGAGTGATACTAAAAGATTAATTATCGCAAAGGATGTTGTATGGCAAAAGTCGATCTGCATGTACACTCAAGTCACTCAAAGCGTCCGTCGGAATGGTTTCTTCAACGTCTCGGAACAAAAGAATCGAGCTGTAATAAATGTTTACTTTTTTTACCACCGCTTACCTTTCAAATTTCCCTGATAAAATGACTGTAAACACTAAACATTATTACAACTATTGTATCTGGCCTATTCCTGATTTGTTAATAGTTTTACTATACTTTTTAAGAATGAATAATGCATTGTTAATTATATCAAATAGTGACAATAATGATGATGTAAAATAATCATGTTCTACATAATTGACGCACTTTCTCCATTTTTTATTAGTAGAATTTTAAGGCCCGGACAGGTAGTTAACTGGTCAAAAGTACCATTTGGATTGATTGAGAGGAATGGATTACTTCCATCAAATACAACAGATCAAATTATTAAAAGATTTGAATCGTATGCTCAAGTTGTCAGTTCATTCGGTTGTAACGCTTTATCCGTTGATGATCTTGCACATATCGCTGATTATCCGGATTATTCAACAGGTATCCGTCAAAAGCTGCAATCATACAGAATACTCTATGACTGTATTTTTTCATTAGCAGATAAGCAAAAACTGGATGTTTTTATTAACACTGATGCATCATTTACTCCTTGTATAATAGCAGGCAATTATAAACAAAACATAAACAGATTGACATTTCTTTGTCGTGACCTTTTTGTAAAATATCC
>CAYMGX010000087.1:15464-16655 GCA_964390065.1 uncultured Fibrobacter sp.
GATTTTTTCAGATATCTCAAACTGAACCCTCTGATTTTCAGAGGTGAACATAAAAAAATAGTTGAGTTTCAAACGCGACGGGAATATGAAGGGTTCGGAGAATTTCCATCATTTACTGGCTACGATTATGAACTATATGCACGCCAATTAGAAAATCATACTGCGTTTGCGGGCATTCATATTTGGTGTCAGACTGGTGGATGGTCAAAATTTCATAATTGTACCTATATGCCCAATTCGTCACTATGGAATGAAATAAATACTGAAACAACGCTTGATATTTTTAAGAATCGAATGAGTGCTGAAAATGCAATCGAGTCATTATATCAACGCCGGTTTTATGGTACATCAACGGTTAAACTCATACAGTTATTAAAATTATCAGACCTTGTCATAAAAAAAATCTGGTACATTTCCGGGTATTCTTATAACGCATTATATTTTCGCCGATTAAGAATACCACCAATGATGTGGATATTCTGGGATACTATCATCATTAACCCTATTTTGCGAAGATTGATACGTAAATTTACTGTTGATAAGAAAGCTATGATTGAGGAAGCATCGGAACTTTTGAATAGTATTACTACGATGAAATCATTGGCTTTGGACCTGGGTATACCTGCAAAATCATTAGATTTCCAGTATGAAACATTCAAAGTAATATTGTCAATAAGGGAGTATTATCTTGGAGAATTCACACCTGATTTGTATGAAAAATTACAAAACATTTTCGCACACTATCACAAACATTATTCTGAAGGTTTTTGCGTTGCAATGACTGGTGTAAATCGCAAAACACAGAAAAAGATTATTGATTTCTTTTTTAATTTGATTGTGCGAAAAAGACCTGAATACCGGTTACTGGAGAAAAAAGTATTTACCATTATACTGCTAACCATTAAACCGCTGGTAATATATTTGACAAAAAAGAAAATGCCCTCAATTGCATCCGAAAGAGCAATGGGAGTTGAAACGCTTTTAAAATGAAGGGGATCGTTACTATGAGAAAAATTGATTTGATTTATGATAATTTCTATAACCTGCCAGGAAAAACTACATCCGGATTTGACAATAATGATGATTACTTTGATAGTGCAGAAAAGGAGTTTGAATCATATGCCGGGCTGGCTGAGCAGTCGAAAGAAAGCTGGATACATAATGTGCAAATGAAATTGTTGTCTGTATTTA
>CAYMGX010000088.1:0-16355 GCA_964390065.1 uncultured Fibrobacter sp.
GATAATAAAATTCTGTTTCTGCACCGATTGTATTCAAAGGGTGCAGCATGTTATATTAAGCTTGTTCATGAGCTGTTTAATCTTGATGAAGATACGGTCTGGGAACAGGTTAAAGGTAAACGGGATATCAAGATCAAGGATGACGCGAGAAAACGATTGACGGCACGTAAAATTGATGGAGGAATGAGCTGATGACAGATCAGAAAGGTGAATCAGTTTTCGAAAACGTCGATGAGTTATTAACAGATAAGATTATTAACCACACATTTCAACATACGGAACAGGAGGATAATGTGGTAAAAAAAACAGATACAGAAAACAATCAGGATACGAATTGCGATTGCGAATGCTCAGATTATGATGGCCAGGCGGAAAAGAACGAAAAATCAGCTGGTCTTTTGATTGTAATAGCTGTAATTGCTGTAACAGCACTGGCTATAGGCTTGAAATCACTGTTTAAAAAGAAGTGACACGTAACTGTCAGGAAATGTAGTACATACGTCTCTTGACAGTACCAATTATTTTACACCTGCAATTTATTCGATTTCGCGTGACAACGTCTCAAAGTAAGCTATTTTAATCGCGTTTATATCACACTCTTTAATAGGCCAATACGCCTGATATCCAAGCGTCTTTCCCTTTTGAATATTAACAAGCCCATTATCAATCTCCCAGTTACCAGGCATTTTCATGAATGCGCGGATAGTATCGGCATTTGAAATCAGACATAGTTCTGTATTTGATACCTTGTAAAAGTCATCTGATTTGTTGACAAACTGCACATACCCAAATACTTTTCCCTGGGGTTTTGAAAATGTCAACCCGCTGATCTTGACAAAAACACCTGGGGCAGCTTCAAAACCGATATCTTTTGATCCACAACCTCCGAAGAAGATAACAGCACACGACATAATTACAGCTACAAGCGATCGTATCATAAGAACCTCGATAGTTGGTGTTTATATGATAATCTTCCAGAGTTGTAAACCCGGAAGATTGTCTGTCATAAAAAATATCGGATAATCTATTTGTTTTATGGTCAAAAACCGCAATCAACTGCGCCAATCAGGTTTAATATACTATTACGTATTGCTTTTGAAAAGAGTAACTCTATAAACGAAGGAATTAATGAGCAATTCTAAACTATCAGGGTTTCAAATCACCATAAGCCTTTTTATAAAGAGCATTGACCTTATTAAACAATTCCTCACGTGGAAAATTGACTCCACGATAAGGTATCTCCGAAGTCAGAGAATCCGGTTCAAGCAGATTTTGTCCAAGTGATGACATGGTAAATGGTACATTTGCAGATAAAAGTGCGGTTGGTGCTATATCAAGAAATGATACTGCCCGTTTTGTTTCAAAATGTTTTTTATTATCAGGTGTGACAATAATAAGCGGTACATATTCAAAGTATAAACCTTTATCTTTATATGCAGCCTGAGTATAGTACTTGTTATCTTTAATTGCGGGAGTATGATCACCAAAAATAAAAAATACCGTATTAGGTTTCTGATGTCGTACGGTATTGACAAAATTATACACGACACTATCAACATACGCAATGCTGGTAAAGTAATTCCTTGACAATTTGTCCGGTATCGAATTGAACTTATCAGGCTTGAAGTATGGCCCGGTAAAAATAAATGGCTCATGACTGCTCATAGTAATGGTGTGATAAAAAAACGGTGTTGTATCGTTATTACGAACTTTCAACGCAACCTTTTCAAGCACCTTACCATCAGGTGCACCCCAGATTACTTCTTTGAGCTTCATATCTTGAATATCATAAAATGCCGGAAATCCCATTTTTTTAAATGCTATCCGCCTATTGAAATACTCTCCCCTGTTGCCATGAAAAATTGCGACATCAAAGTTATTCTGCGAAAAGCGTTTTGGAAGTGCATTCGGAAAATCATAATTTCGCAGCTTGATTGATGGAAACAGATCAAGTGCCTCTACAGAATTCAGACAGGAAAATTCGCAATCAGACGTAGAACCGGCTTTGTGGTAACTTAACACATAGGGATAGTAGATAAACTTTCGCGCCATTGCATATAAGTGAGGTGCTATTTTCTCATTGTTCCACAGCTTGTTAATTGCAAAGGCATCCATTGACTCAATCTGGATTATCACGACATTATTCGGTTGAGAACAGGAATCAACCAGCTCTGCAGAACGTGTTATCACACGTCCATAATTGAACTGATTCGCAAGCTTTACATATTTGTCATAATAGTACAAATGATATAGATTTACTGATAAAAGTCCGAATTTTCTGACCGTTTCGACCTCACTTATGTACTGACTCCGCATTGTTTCAAAGGGTGTACCTGTTTTAACCCAGTCCCATTTACTGAAATTATGCAGGATAAAAAACGCCGGAACATATGAAAGATATCGGTAAAATGCCGTTTTAGCAAGAATCTGAACTTTTTTATAGAAAACTACAAGAAAGATTGCAAATGGCAGATCAATAAAAACAATCAATACACGAGGTTCAAATGGTACGGCTGACCGTTTCATAAGTTCAAGTGTTTCTGCCCATAATTCTATGTACTGATTAAAATGAAGAAATCCCTCGAAGTAAAAATTATATACCAAATTAACAAATAAAAACAGTGACTGAATCACCCATACAACTGCAAATAGCATCCTGAAGGGGCAACGGAAAACTAACAGATATATAAATGCTGTTATAAACAAAACATTCATATAAACACCGTTCTTCACCCACGAAGAATATGTATGAATGCCATCAGTAACATAATAATTAAATAAAGCCGATTTGAACGAACAAAGAAGAATAAACCCGATAATTACAGTAAACGAAATAAATTGTACGTTTTTTTTCATTCAAAAAGAGCCCTTTATTGTTCCGGATTAACTACCTTCGTTGACAGGTACTGATCATCCTGTTGAAATAATACTATACATCCTGCCCGGTAATATCTTATGATGCCCGCTTATCAAAAAAAAGAGTAATCAAAAGTATCGTCATTGACAACCTGCAGATATTCAGATTTCAAGAGACCGCTCTAACACCAGACACTTCATGTACGAGAAAGCAAACGATTGAGGTTTAATACCTTAAGAATCAATTTGTTATAACGATGTACCCGGATCAGTTGCAGTAATGCCAAGCTCTCTAAAATACGTTTTTTTCAAACAGTATCAACTCTTTTTTTGTTAATATTTTCAGCCTGCGATCTTTCACTCCTTACAAACCATATAATATATTAATAAAAACTGGTGTAAACATGACCAATTTTAATTGGAGGTTTCATGGATCTTGACGGAAAAATGGCGGAAACGCTCGATGATCTCTTTTTTCTAAAAGAAGATCAAAAGCTGATTAATCACCTTAAAGCTATGAAAAAGCTGAAAGAAACCAAAGAAGAACTCAGAAAAGTGTCCGGTATTGCAAATGAGCATATCCTTGATAAACTCGTTGAACTCAATGTCCGCCCGGAAACGCTTGCAACGCTATCGCTCGTTCCACTAATTGAAGTTGCCTGGGCTGATGGTTTACTGGATGATCATGAGAAAAAAGCGGTTCTTTCAAGTGCAGAGAAAATGGGATTTTCAAAAGACAGCAGTGATTATCAGATTCTTGAGCAATGGATGAACCGCAAACCAACCAAAGATCTCCTTGATGCCTGGATTCATTATATAAAAGGATTGTGTGAACAGCTATCAAAAGATGAGATTCAGGAATTGAAAAAAGAGCTGGTTGGCCATGCCCGATCAATCGCATCTGCAAGCGGCGGAATCTTAGGACTTGGACACAAGATCTCTAAATCAGAAAAAGTGATGGTTGATACACTGGAAAAAGCATTCTGTTGATCTTAAGACACAGCCTGCTCTTCGTCATCACTATGCGTAAGAATTCTTTATGGTGATGCCACGATAAACATCTTATGAGTATAGAACCGTAGGCACTCACCCACTTTGGTTAAAAATCGGGTTGTATATGACATGCTTAATATTATGACATGCTTAATATACTGAAGAGTAATCAGGTATATTTAATGCACACTAAGATTGCAAAGACTTACGCAAACAAATTTCATGATTGCCATGCGGTGCCTCACTACCTACCCGCACTCTATTACTATTCTATGAGAAGAAAACAATGGTCTTATTACTGTATCGTAGAATTCTGAATTCTGTATGCGCCCTCAATGCATTTGCAAGTGCAATCTGTTCCAGTTTTTTTCCTTTACGCATCAGCGCATCAACATTATCCCGATGGGAAACCCTGTCAACGACCTGTTCAATAATTGGTCCTTCATCAAGATCGACAGTAACATAGTGTGACGTTGCACCGATCAACTTGACACCCCGCTCATATGCCTGCCTGTAGGGATTGGCACCTTTAAATGATGGCAGAAAACTATGATGAATATTAATGATTGGATTGTTATATGATGCAATAAACGATTCGGAGAGAATCTGCATATATCGTGCAAGTACTAAAAAATCTGTTGTTCCGGTAATTCTTGATAATACATTACTTTCCTGCTCCGTTTTTGACACCCCATCCATTGAATAACAAAAAAAAGGAATTCCATAATGTTCAACACATTCACGAACATCCTCATGATTACTGATTACAAACGGGATATCGACAGCAAGCTCGTTAGATTTCCATTGGTACAATATATCCAAAAGACAATGATCCAGTTTCGATACAAGAATCCCCATTCGCAAGCGCTGCCTTACATAATGTATTTGCCACTGTGCATTCAGTGTTTTCGCAAGAATCCCAAATTCGTCCTCAAGATGCTTATGTGATACAAAATCCGGATCAAAACAAAATTCAAGGCGCATAAAAAACTGCCCGTTCTCCGGATCTGTTGTATGCTGATCGGATTGAATAATATTCCCGTTATACCGGAAAACGAACTCGGATATCCGGGAGACAATTCCACGCTGATCTTTACACTGGATTAAAAATACTGCTGTTTCCATTGCTTTGTTAACCATTGACAAGTGTTTTTCACTGCAGATACAATGATAAAATACATGTCCACACGATGGATATCCAAACGATTCTTATCTTTCAGGAGGCGTTTAAACTGATGATGTATCAATTATAGTCAATGTGATCCTGAACTAGTTCTTCGATTGTTGCATAGACCGGAAAGATTGTATCAAGTTTTAAAAATCTGAAAATTGTAACTATTTCGGGACGGGGATCAACAATGCAGAGTCTTCCGTTTTCCTGTTTTACCTTTTTATAACAATCGACAAGCACCGCGATTGCACCACTGTAGATATAGGATACATTTGTAAATGATATCGCGATATAACTTTTGCCCTGATGTAAATATCCTATAATCAGAATCCTCAACTCGGACAGATCAGATATAATATCAAGATCGTCCTCAATTCGAAAAATATGATAAATTCCGCTCTGAGAAATATCAATTTTCATAACAACTCCGTTTGTAATGCTGTAACAAAAGTGATAGGTTTCTAATCAACATGCCATCATGTAAGTACTGAATTTATCTTCGATATCAGCTGCCATATTTTTATTGCAAACTGTCAGAACTGCCAAAACGTTAAGCACTGCATACAACACTAAGTTTAAAATGATACCAGTACTAATGCAAGCGTTAATAATACAATACTGCAATAGAAGTACTACTCGGAAGCAGATCGTCAATTCGACATTTTATCGTCTGATAGAAAACACGATCTCGCCAAGGAGAAACAGTGTCAGGAATATCCATAAAAACATCTCAATGTCGGCGTTAGTACTGGAATCCAATACCTGCATCAGTTCCCGACAGGTTCCGGCATACCAATTTTCCCTGTTTTCTGCAAATTTGTCAGGAGATCGATACTTCAGATGGCTTTCCAGGGAATCATGTTGCACTTTTACAAAGACAGCATCGCTGTTTTCTGTAACAACTTTGTAAATACCCGGTTCAGCAGGAGTAATTCTATAAAGTTCCGAAAGATTTTCAACGAAATCACCGCGACTGTTGTACAACAGATTCTTTTTACGCAGATCAAAAAAAGGATTCCTAATCTCCTTCCCGCAAATCCATACATGATCACTGTTCTTTTTTAACTTACCGGTAAACAGTAACGTTCTGTCAATCATTGGTAGATAAAACGAACTTTGAAATAACGTATTATCAACCGTTATACCAAGTGATGTCGTAGCAATCACCCAATCTCTTTGTTGCGTGTCCTGTTTACAAACAAGAAAAGGATCATTGGTCGTGTATCGCAAAAGAATAGTTCCGTTGATTCCTGAAACATATGAAAATATTTCAACATCGTCTATTTTCAATGAACGGAAATTTCTCCACATATCAGTCAACGTGTCAGTTAAAACAGGATTGGTTTTACTATTATGTACAGATTGCAGCCTCAACGCCCCATCATTAAAAGCTTTTGAAAGAATATCTCGATAATATCCGCTGTACTTTTCTGATGGATCCACACAACAGATGATTGATTTGCATTGCGTACCTGTTGACAAAATAAATGCATTCAATGCACCACTGGGATGCCTTAATGCGTTTATAATAATCACATCTGATGAATCAATTATACTAAAAGAGACATCCCGCTCAGTGTAAAGATTAACAACAGCATTTTTATTTGCGGCATGTATCGCCGCCCTCAGGGTATAATTTGCATTTGTATCACCAATAATGCTGATTTTTTTTCTCTGTCTGAAATTGTCTGTAAAATAATCGATATTATCAAAAAGCAACGGATCTGTATCCTTGATTTGCAGATAACCCGATATATTTGAATTTAAACCAGTCTCTATAGAAAATGATATTGTTGAATCAGGTTGAGTAATGACACTAACTGACCCTTTTTCTATTTCATTAATGACACAATGTACACGAAGTGTGTCCCTCTTTCCACCATGCTGACTCAAAAAACCATATACAGTACCCTTTTGCATTTCTGCTCCATAAAGTGCGACATTGTATGGTGATTGTGGTGTGATACTCATAAAGACTATTCCATTTTCCAACGTACTGTTTTCGTTTAGTATCGAGTCAAAAAAACCGGTACTTGATTTCTGAAAATCACTAACTATAAATAGTACCGCATTTTCTTTTTCCCTGGAAACTTTTAAGAAGGAGCGTATCGCATAGTGAAAATTATTTTCTCCATAGTATTTATCAGCTGTTTCAAATCGATCATCAACAGATATGAATTCCTGCGCCTGATTATTAAACAGATAGACTGTATTTGTACCTTTTAAGGATGCAGTTTTTTTGACACAGTTTATTGCGATATCGCCGAGCGCCCCTGAATCAGTCACGTATGACATGCTGATTGTATTGTCAATCCAGAAATATAATGGTGTATTGGGATTATTAATAACACTTAAAACATTATTTTTATGATACGGTCTTGCAAACAGCAGGATTATAGTGATTATTGCAAGTATTCTCATGAGCAGCTGAAGCAGCTTTAAAAGACGTCTGTTTTTACTTGACATTACAGCATCAGAAGTAAAAAACATAAGCGTTGAAAATGATAACAGTGTCAATCTTGGACGGCGTATAAGATGCACAATAATGACAGCAATAACAAACAGCAACACCCATAAAAATTCAGGTCTGAACAATGTGATCATGGTTAAAGTAATTTTTCCCGTTTGTCTAATATGCGTATCAATGCCCTTGAAAATGGCTCATCTGTACAGATCTGTTCATAATCGATCTGTAATTCCCTGCACAAGGAACGAAGCATGCTGTTATGCAAACGCATTCCTTTATTGAAATATTCGGATGCTGTTTGCCCATCCATTTTAATAGCAGCACCGCTCTCCAGATCTCTGAATTTATATCTTCCTTTTTGCCTGAACTGTACTTCCACATTATCAAGTATTTGCAGCAGCAGGATATCCTGACGTTTATATCGCAAATGACGAAGACCTTGACGAATTGCTTCGGGATTGTCCAAAAAATCAGAGATAATCACCGTCATTCCCCGTTTTTTTATTCCACCGGCAAGAATATTGATAGCTGAAGCGCACTGCGTCTTATCAAGTGGTGTGATTTTATCAAGAATACCAAGAATATGTTTCAATTGAATATTAGTGGATCTTGGCTGCAGGTATGTTCTAAGATGGTCATCAAATACAGCAAGACCTACAGCATCCCGCTGACGAATAAGAATCCATGCAATTGCAGCGGCCAGAGTACGTGCATATTCAAACTTGCTCACCCCTGATGACTTAAACGCCATTGATCCACTTTTGTCAATTAATATATTTGCAAAAAGATTGGTTTCATCCTCAAAAAGTTTAACAACAGTCCGATCTGACTTTGCGTATTTTCTCCAATCTATCCGTGATGCATTATCTCCTGCTGTAAATGATCGATACTCGAGAAACTCAGCAGAAAAGCCATGAAAAGGACTCTTATGCATACCTGCAATTACACCCTCAACAATAAGTTTTGCCCGTAAAGAAAGGTTGCGGATTGGTATAAGATGTTCGGGATTAAGTGTTTGCATACAAAATATGGTAATGACACTTACAATGCTTCATTATCGGATCGATTCTGACGATACGATTTTGTTTGCTTATAGATAATGTCTTTTTTGGTCATTTCATTGCGATAGCTGATAACTTTTTCTGCAATTTTTTCTTTCAATAATCGCATATCATTTTTTTCAAATGCAGAAACAAAAATACCATACGGATAATCCAGTAATAACTTTTTCTTAACAAATGGATCTTTGACAAGATCAAACTTGTTAAAAACATATAACTTTTCAACAGATTCTGCATTCAGATCTTTCAGCACAGAATCTATGGTCGCAAGATGCTGGCCGGTCCACTCACTTGATGCATCCATGACGACAAGAAGAAGCTGTGCATCTGCGACAACACTTAATGTACTTCGAAATGATGCAACCAGATGATGAGGTAATTTTCGTAAAAATCCTACCGTATCTGAAATAACAATATTTCCGGCACCTTGAAGATACGTACGCCGCGTCGCGGTATCGAGAGTTGCAAACAGTTTATTTTCAACCAGTACCTGTGATCCGCTTAACGCATTCAGTAGTGATGATTTGCCGACATTGGTGTACCCGACCAGCGCAGCCCTGAATATATCACTTCTGCTGCCATGCTGCGTGATCCGCTGTTGTTCAATTTTTTCAAGCCGGTTTTTTAGGTCGGAGATTTTTGTCTGAATCAGTCGCCTGTCTATTTCAAGCTGCTTCTCGCCGGGCCCTTTGGTTCCGATTCCGCCAACCTGTTGCGAAAAGTGTGTCCAGGCATGAGTCAAACGCGGATAAAGAGTTCTCATCTGAGCAAGCTCTACCTGAATGCGTGCCTCATTGGTTTTTGCATGCTTTGCAAATATGTCAAGAATCAGCTGCCCGCGATCAATAACTTTTCCATTAATGATCTTTTCTATATTCCTGACTTGCCCCGGCGATAGCTGGGCATCAAGAATAAGCGTATCACAACCGTTGCAGTGCATATAGGCCTTGATCTCGGTAAGTTTACCCTGTCCGATAAATGTTGACGCTACCGGCTGATCCCGTCTTTGAATCACAGTGTTTATTACTGTTGCTCCTGCCGTAGTACAAAGCATAACCATCTCAGCAAGATCTTCCTCAAATAATGCTTCGTTTTCATCGCTGGTTTGAAGCGCTGCAATCACTACTTTCTCACTACGTTTTCTATTTTCAATCATATGACTGGATTACTCATGATGCTTGTATGCCTTTCCATCAACAGACAAAACAACATTATCTTTACGTTGTGATGGTGTCATGGTAAGTATTTCAGCACCAGTTAATGTAACAAGAATGGTATGTTCAAACTGAGCAGATAGTGAACCATCCTTGGTGCGAACAGTCCATCCGTCTTTACGATCAGTAATAACCTGATATCCGCCACGATTAACCATTGGCTCAATTGTAAAAGTCATACCCGGTTCAAAAATCACCTTTTCACAATCGGAATCAATATGATGATAAACAGTGAAGTTCTCGTGAAAGCGGGTGCCAATTCCATGTCCCGTATATTGTCGCACCACAGAACAACCGTGCAATTTTACAAACGGCTCAATTGCCTCACCAATCGCGCTCAAGGGTCGGCCAGGCTTTACAACCGCTATACCTGCAATCAGTGCCTGTGCAGTCACATCCACCAGATGACGTGCATCCTCTGAAACATCTCCAATCATAAACGTCTCTGATGAATCACCATAGAAGCCATCAACAATACTTGTCAAATCAACATTGACTATATCACCATTCTGAATATATTCATCCGGTGACGGAATCCCGTGGCATACTATATTATTTCTTGATATACAACAGGATTTCGGATATCCGTTATAACCAAGCGTTGCTGGTATGTGCCCATGTTCCAGAGTATATCCATGAACCAATTTGTCAATTTCACCTGTGGAAATTCCAGCCTTGATAAATGGCCTGATATAATCCATTACTTCACCATTAAAGGCTCCAGCCCGTCTCATACCGTCAATTTCAGAATCTGATTTAATCAATCCTTTTTTTTGCCTTTGCGGCTTTCCCTGCGTCTGATGTGCGAGTTCTTTCGCCTGATCCTCAAAGTAGTGGCATTTCTTATACTTTTTTCCACTTCCACACCAGCACGCATCATTTCTCTCAATCATTCTGGGTTACACATTCCTTTTAACATTGTAAAACATTGTATCTTAACTAATTACAAAATATTTTCCAACCGGATAGTACCAGCGTACTCTATCCTAAATATAATTCAGGAAACCTTTGCCAAATAATGCTTTTATAGTCAGCTCCGGTTATGTTCTGCCAGGCAGTATATTTCCTCCTGCATGAAGCTCCCGGTACAGCGTAAAATCTGCAGGTCAACCGTAAGAATTAATTTATCATAAGATAACTGACAGACAATACGCTTCAACAATTTTAATCACGCCAATGATATCGAGATTATTCCCCACGATATAATGTCATAAATTAATTTATCCTGTATTTTAATTTCAGTATTCAGGTATCGACAGCATTCATGGACATAGCAAAAGATGATATTTGAACAATCATTCAACAGACTTGAACTTCTCACCGGTAAAGAGGCTCTGCAAAAACTGAATGCCACCAAAGTTATCATTTTTGGTATCGGTGGCGTTGGAAGCTGGTGTGCTGAAGCACTTATACGCAATGGCATTGGCAATCTTACCATTGTCGACAGTGACAGGATCTGTGTCACCAATATAAATCGTCAACTGCAAGCGACATCTGAAACTGTTGGAGAAATTAAAGTCGACGTTTTACGAAAACGTCTCCAATCAATTAATCCTGATGCGTCAATTACTGCTCTGTCGAAAGTTTACAACAAAGACAGTGCACAATTATTTACTATTCAAGAATATCACTACTGTGTTGATGCAATTGACAGTTTAAGCAACAAAGTCGAATTATTAGTTCATGCATTTACGGCAGGATGCAAAGTTTACACAGCACTTGGCGCAGCGTGTAAACTTGATGTCACAAGAATTAAAACCGGTTCTCTCTGGAAATCTGAAGGATGCCATCTTGGGCGTTTTGTACGCAAACGTCTCCGTAAAAGAAAGTTTAATGGTGACATTCAGTGTGTTTACAGCGACGAAATGCTGCCAAATGCAGGTGGAAATCTTAACGGAAACGGTACAGATACATGCTTCTGTCCCGTTTCCGCCGATCCCGATAATCCAGATACCGACTGGTGTGGCCTTAAAAAACAAATCAATGGTTCTGCCGTGCATATAACGGCAAGTTTCGGCTTTTTTCTGGCTGGTATGATAACAAAAGATATTGTTGATCAGGTTACAAAAACGAAAGACCTGTCATAAAAATATTGCTGCCATAGAGCTACTTCCACAAAGATCTGTCATTTGCGGAATGTGGCAGAAAAACCGGTTTTATTAACGGCATCAATGAGTTTAATACTGTCAAGCATTGCTACATCAATATCTACCGATGCGACTGCACGGGCCGCATTCACCCTGACGTTACTCACACCAGGAACACTCTTTAATGCTTTGTCAACAGAAATAACACAGGCTGCACAGTACATTCCACTGATATCCATTTGTACCGATACTTTTTCTGTAGCATCATTACACTGCTGAAACAGAGCCAGCATAAATAACGCTATATATGCTACAAATCGCTTCATTACGACTCCTTTTTGCATTACATCCATACTGATTAGTACGATAGAGCAACAAGAAAATTATATCCGGAAACGGTTAAAATTACAATACGCAGGTATTTCAACGGAAAAGTTTATGATGGCATATATTAATTTATAGAGTTATTAAAATTTATTAAAAACATTGCAGGTTGTTTTTATCTCTTATGATATTGTTTTATTTGGAGTTATGATGAAACGTTTTGAAGAGTTGTTTGTTGAGCTCAAAGCTAAAGCTGCTAAAAATGATCCAGATAGCGGTACCGTTAAAGAGCTTCAGAAGGGTGTTCATTTTATCGGTAAAAAAATAATTGAGGAAGCCGGTGAAGTCTGGATCGCATCCGAATATGAGGGCAAGGAAAAGACTGCTGAAGAAATTTCTCAGCTGTTATATCATCTTCAGGTTATGATGATTGCGAAAGAGATCACCCTTGATGACGTCTATAAATACTTGTAAGTGTATGGTTTTGAACAATGATTATTGAAATACAGGAGTTTTTCACATGATAAAGATAGCAATTCCAAATAAAGGTTCCCTTTCTGAAGACGCAATCGGACTAATCAGTGAGGCCGGGTATAAATGTAAACGCAACAGCAGTGAACTTGTATTATTTGACAAAAAGAATGATGTTGAATTCTACTTTTTGCGCCCAAGAGATATTGCAATCTATGTTGGTAACGGTTTTCTTGATCTTGGAATTACCGGCCGCGATCTTGCCCTCGATAGCGGTACACAGGTTCATGAATGCCTTCCACTCAATTTCGGTCAGTCATCATTCTATTATGCAGTACCACAGTCAAGTTCATTAACACCCGACGGATTTAATGGTTTACGTATTGCGACATCATATCCTCACATTGTTGAACTTGATATGGAACGCCGTGGTTTAAAAACAACAATAGTCGAACTTGACGGTGCGGTAGAAATCTCAATCAAGCTTGGAGTTGCGGATGCAATAGCGGATGTTGTTCAATCCGGGCGTACACTCACTGAAGCCGGGTTGAAAACAGTTGGTGAACCGATTCTTGTTTCAGAGGCGCTGCTTATCGCGAATAGTGCGGATTCATTGAAGAGCGCCATCGCTGATACTTTTTTAAAAAGACTAAAAGGAATAATTGTCGCACGGGAATTTGTAATGATTGAATATGATATCCCCAAAGAAAAGCTTCAAAAAGCATGTACAATCAGTCCGGGAATTGAATCACCAACAATATCTCCATTAAGTAAAGAAAACTGGTACGCAGTGAAAGCGATGATTAGAAAAAATAATCTCAACAGCATTATGGATAACCTTGCAGATATTGGTGCAAAGGGAATTATTGTTACTGATATCAGAACCTGCAGAATATAGGTTTTCAAATGTCATACAGGTTTTGAACTTAACAATCAGGTAGTTATGACTAATACGCATATTTCAAACCCGGATTCATCAGGGAGACATCGTACCTTTGATGAACTTATCAGAGAGATGAATATTCATAATCTGAATGTCAGTTTTTCCCAACGGATGAAAAAGAACTGGAAGATGCGTATTACCCGCTCAGAAAATCGTCGCTATATGACAATTCCCTCATACCTTTATGATGCACCACTGGAGATCAAAAAAGCACTTATTGCATGGGCAATGCTTCCACAGTTTGGATCACATTCAAAAATCACCAATTGTCGGAGTGAGAAAAGGGCACTTGAAAAATCTGTACAGCAGTTTATCAGATCCAATCATGCTGATCATGCTCAACTATATATTGACAGATTAAGTGATTTGTCCTGTAATACCATTGAAGCCGTACATAACCTTCAGGATGTTTTTGATACCGTTAACAAAGAGTATTTCAACAATGAACTGTCCGCAGTGCTCAGATGGGGCAGATTGACATCAGGGGTATCCTATCAGATGACACGCAAAGCCACTGATGGCACCACGATTCAAATTATCACTATTGCCGGCTGCTACAATCATCATACTGTACCAGGATTTGCAATTGAAGCAGTCATGTTTCATGAAATGCTGCATATAAAAATTCCACCATATAAAAAAAACGGCAGAAATGTTATCCACAGTCCGGAATTTAAAACTGCCGAAAAAGCTCATAAATATTACAGACAATGGCGAATCTGGGAACAGGAACATCTTATTGACATAATAAGAAGCAGACGGCGTCTGCGGGAAAAACGTTAAAACCTGATTTATTATCCCTGTCAATCAGCGCAAGACTACATATTTGCATCCCGTTTATTTTTCATGGCAGCATATCTTGATGTATTCATTACAGGCAACTGGCTTTCGCGAACATCATAACCATAGGCACCTTTACTTAGAATAATAATCGGTGGGGACTGAATCCGTTTGAAAACAGCCCGTTGAATATTTTTGACAAGCCATTCAAGATCACTGATAAAAACATCCCTGTTGCCAAGATTGTATTTATCAAATATCGCTCTGTTTATTTCAAGTTTCTCACAAAGGATATTTTCATTATACCACTCAAGCACGGTTTCCGGACTCAGCCTGTTATAGTCTGTAAATTTTTGTACAAGGATATCATGATACCCCCATTTCATCGGATCAATCTGATTGGTTTTCAGCTCTGCTGATGGCGGCATGACAAAATCAAAATTTTTATCAGGTATCAGCGATTTTGGAATCACCTCATCGTTGTAAATATGTTCATTCATATATGTGGCCATTTCAAACACTTCTGTTTTTAGAAGATCCCCGATCGGTGCCACGCCTCCGTTTACATCACCATAGAGCGTTGCATAACCAAGAGCAATCTCTACCTTATTTCCGTTGTTAACCATCAGTCCATTCATTATTCCTGCGATATTTGACAATATGCTTGTACCCCGGATTTTTGCCTGTATATTTTCACAGTTAAATTCGCTTGGTTTGAATGCTGCAAGTGCATCCGTATTCACTTTAACAATATCCTCAATTGGCAGTACATGATACGCAATGCCGAGTTTATCGGTAATATTCTTCGCAATAGATTTTGTTGTATCACTGTTATACCGTGATGGCAGATTGAATGAAACAACCCGATCCTTCCCTACAGCCTGTTCCAGGAGGCATGCGACAAGTGCACTGTCAATACCACCGCTGATACCGATTATATACGGAAAACGACTGTTTCCCACTATGTCATCCATTCCCCGTATGCCCTCAATAATAGCATTGTATTTAGCGGGAATCATGGAAAATTGCTGTTTTACTGAGGCCGTAAGTGCCTGAATGTTTTCAGTAACAATCAGTTCTTCGGTATAAGGTTTTTCTGCGCTCCTGACGATATCACCTTTACTATTATATATTGCACTGTCACCATCAAAAACGACTATGTTTTTTCCATTATTCTGAACGCTGACACAGTTTACATAGTAGAATGGTACAAGCCGGCCACAATCGTTGATGCTATCCCGGATTCTGTTATTTCGAGCCTGATTCTTTCCATAGGTCCATGGGCTTGACGACAGGTTAAATATCATTTCGGCCCCATTATTGATCAGCATTCCTGTAACGTTAAGTGGTTTATTGTTATAGGAATAATCATTAAACCATAAATCCTCACAAATTTCCACACCGATTTTGACATCAGTACCATCAATGTTGGCACTAAATGGCATCAATAGTTTTTCCAATGGTACATTTTTATCAAGGGCAACTTCCTGAAGCGAAAAGAAGTACCGCTCATCATCAAAGATCCGGTAATTAGGGAGCAGCGTTTTTATTGCTACCCCGGGAATACCCCATTGTGATTCAGTGGCAAGTGGTTTTCCATTATAAAACGCATACCCGGCATTATACTTCCGTACACGTCCGTCTTTATTTTTTCCATCTTTATCAACATATACGTTACCGTAAAGAATGACAATATTATCAGATAGCGTTGCAATTGTATCATTAAATTCCATAAGATAGTCACACCAGTACGAATCAAGCCACCTGTCCCCAAGAAGATATCCGCCAATACACATCTCAGGAAACACAATTATTCTGCACTTCCGCTGTTTTGCGTCTTCAATGAAACGTTTCATAGTTTCAATATTTTTCTCAGGCTGTCCAGGATAAACTTTCATTTGTGCAAGTGCTGTTTTCATGAATATATTCCTTTTTTTATAATCGTATCAAATGCATGCCAGGATATACGTATGCAGACTCAATTAGTA
>CAYMGX010000089.1:0-16196 GCA_964390065.1 uncultured Fibrobacter sp.
AATCTGCAAAATTTCTTGATGATAAAAAAGTAATTGAACGAGGTGTAATGGCGCTTCATAAGGAATTAGGTCCTATTGAAGCAAGTCGGTTTATTGCAATTACGGGTCTGAAACATCAGGACAGTGTTGGGGGACATAGAAAATGGCAGGAAAGTTTGAATCCGGATATCTTTATTAAAGATGTTTTAAATGAATATAAAAAATAGTTTTTTAATGGCAACCAGAATATCTGGTTGCTATTGCTGGAATTTTTGTAGATGAAAAAAAACAGGTGGGGTTTGAGGCTTGTTTTGCTTACGGTGATACTTTGTGCTGTAGCGATCTATGCAGCCCTGAACTACCCGTTTGTTACCGAATCCAGCCGGTTCCTTTTTTCGTGTGGCACGATATTGTCAATAATGGTGATCATAACCGGTCATCTGTCATACAAGCGTGTTCACAATTGTAAAGTATATTTGCTTGGGTATCTTCAGGGTTTTACGCTATTTTCTTTTTTTGCCTCATTTCTGGCTGCAGATCTCGTTAATACCCCTCTGCCTCCGCATTATTTTTATAGTGCATTAATCATATTGTCGTATATCAATTTACTGATTATTATACCGGTTAAATCACTTCTAAAGTACTCAATGGTAAGAAGTATCACACTGCTTTTGTTTACCATAGAATTGATCTTTGTAGATATTTGTTACCTTTCGCCACACGCAACTGACTGGATCGGTTTTCTCAATTTTAACAGTCTGTCAGATTGCTTCTTATGGATTGGTCCTGTTTTGTCTTTGGTGTTCATAACACTGTGCAGTGCACTTTTAAAAAACGAATTCCATATCGGGGGACTGATTTCATCACTTTCTATTGTGCTTGCGGTTGTCTGGGTCTATGGTCTTGACAATGGAGTTCCTCATAAAATGCAACAACTTTTCATGGTCGTTGCGTCACTGGTACTGTTAACCGGTATAATGTTTCACTGGGTTTCGAAAATTGAACATCGTGTTGTTATCGATCCTCTGCTTCAAATATATAATAGAGAATACTGTTCGAAAATCGTTTCAGAGCAGGCTCCAATGGAACTATCTCCGCCGTTGTCCATTGCTATGGTGGACATTGATCACTTTAAACATGTCAACGATACATATGGGCATCAGGCGGGTGATGCTGTATTATATACAGTTGCACAGGCTGTTCACACTGATGCAGCTGCTCATGGCGGGATCGTTTGCAGGTATGGCGGTGAGGAACTGGCTGTTTTTTTCCCCGGGAAGCGGGTAAAAGATACGGCTGCAATTATGAATACCTGCAGAACCAATGTTGAAAAGATTATTACTAACGCCGGAAATAAAAAAATTGCTGTTACCGTTTCTGTTGGTGTTGCTGAACGTACCGAAAGTGCTCAACCGGTGACCCTGGTGATGAATGCTGCCGATAAAGCG
This sequence comes from uncultured Fibrobacter sp., assembly GCA_964390065.1. Taxonomy (GTDB): domain Bacteria; phylum Fibrobacterota; class Chitinivibrionia; order Chitinivibrionales; family Chitinispirillaceae; genus JAAZBG01. The sequence goes on from CAYMGX010000089.1 coordinate 1,428, forward strand.
TTGTATAAAGCAAAAAAAGGTGGCAGAAATCAAGTAAAAACCGGTTCGGTTCGTTCGTCGTAATGCGTTGAATTTACTATTGTTGTTAATTATTCCCTGAAGGATCGGAAGACACAAACTTAAAACAGTTGCACTATTTGGGTTTACGTTCTATTTTATAACATTTTCGTGTGGAGGTGTTTTTGGCAGTATCAGCGTTCTACGGTTCAAATCTGATTGTAAATGTTCTGTTTTTTTCAGCGGTAGTAATTGTTGTCGGTGATATTCTTGCGACTCTTTTTACTATTTTCTACCAGAGATACTGGTATGACAGGTTTACCCGTTCCAGGTTTGATGCTTCTTTTAATCCGAAATGTTCTATTATTGTGCCATGCAAAGGTGTACCAAGGGATCTCGGAAAAAATCTTGAGGGCTTTTTAGAACTTGACTATAACAATTATGAAGTAGTATATGTTACAGAAAGTGAAACTGATGCTGCGGTTCCGGTGATTCGTGAGATTATTGAACGTCACAAAAATGCAAAAATCGCTTTTGCAGGGCTTTCAGAGACCTGTGCACAGAAAAATTACAACCTGTTAGCAGCTCTTAAGCTAACCGATTCACCTGACGTTTACGTTTTTGCCGATTCCGATATACGGCCGGCAAAGAACTGGTTAAAAGAACTGGTGACACCGCTATCATCAGAGAAAGTTGCCGTTACCAGTGGTTTCAGGTGGCTTCACGCGGTGAACGGTACTGTTGGCGAGCTAACACATTCATATGTTAATGTGTTTATGTATGTGTGTTTTGTTACTGCCTGTTCGTTCGGCGGAGTAGGGCTCTGGGGTGGTTCAATGGCAATCCGCAGGAAAGATTTTGATACATTTGGTGTTGCTGAAAAATGGGCCAAAGTCGGTGTTGATGACATGAGTCTTTCGAGAATTGTCCAGAAAAACCGCAAAAAAGCTATTCTTGTTCCGCAGTGTGTCACACATACTGACGATCCTCTTCCTACAGTAAAAAACACCGTCGACTGGTTTGAACGTCAGATTATGTACCTTAAGGCGCACTTTAAGCCTCTATGGTTTTTTGCCGTATTTCCTCTTGCGGTTATGGCGACTGCACTTATTTTTTCTTTGCCTTTTGCTTTGTTTGCGTCAATTTCGTCTGAGTATACCTTTTTTGGGTCAGGTGGCGGTCCCGCGCTTATCTTCTACATTGGTGAAATTGCGACGCTGTTTTTGTATCCGTTTCTTGGCAAGATGCACAAGTTTCCAAAGTTCGTTGCATTGTTTCCGATGATGCGCATGACTCATGCGATCAGCTATTTCAAGACGATGATGACAAATACAATTACATGGGCTGGTATAAAGTACACATTGAATTTCAGCGGTGAGGTTTCCAGGATCGAAAGACCGTCAAAAGGATAAAACAAATGGCTTTGCGTTGTGCAGTTTTTGCGTCAGGTGGCGGTAGTAATTTTCAGGCGTTAATTGACAGAAAAAATGCCGGTGATCTTTGCGTCGAGTTTGTCCTTTTCATAGGAAACAATAGTAGTGCAGCAGCGTTTGAAAAAGCCCGTGCAGCATCAATTCCGGCGCTTCACATGGCGCCATCACATTTTGAAACCGAATCACTTTACACAAAAAAATTACTTGAGAGTCTTGAAGAGTATAAAGTTGAACTGATTGTTCTTGCCGGATATATGAGAAAACTGCCGCCCGAAGTGGTCCTACGGTATCATCACCGTATTGTCAATATTCATCCCGGTTTGCTGCCGGCGTTTGGCGGTAAGGGAATGTATGGGTCTCATGTTCATGATGCCGTTATCGAGTACGGTGCAAAAGTAAGTGGCATTACCATCCATTTTGTTGATGAAGAGTATGATCATGGGCCGATTATTGCTCAGATCACTGTTCCTGTGATGGATTCTGATGATTCGCACGCGCTTGCGGAGCGGGTGCTTAAAGTGGAGCATGGTAATTACTGGAAGGCAATCCAGGCAATTGCCTGTGGGCGAATCCGTATCGAAGGACGTAGAGTTTTCGGTAATGTCTGAGAAAAATAGAAAGAAGACAGCATCACTATTTGCATTCGACAGAGCCATAGCGGACGAAACATTCGGGGTTATTGCTGGTGTTGACGAAGTAGGAAGAGGGCCATTGGCCGGACCGGTGGTTTCTGCGGCTGTATGTCTCGATACAACCACTGTAATTGATGGCGTCAATGATTCCAAGAAGCTCTCACCTGCCGCCAGAGATGAACTCTATGAAATCATCAGGGAAAAAGCAATTGCGTTTGCAGTTGCATCCTGTACACCACAGCAAATTGACAGAATCAATATCCTTCAGGCCTCCCTTTTATCAATGAAAATGGCCCTTGATGCGTTAACGGTTCAGTACGATCTTGTACTCATTGATGGCAATCAGCTGATTCCCGGTTTAGACATCTCGAAGCAGCGGACAATTGTCAAAGGTGATGCAACCAGTGCGTCAATTGCAGCAGCATCAATTGTTGCAAAAGTGACAAGAGACCGGATCATGGATGAGTATCACGAGAAGTATCCGCTGTACGATTTCAGGCAGAATAAAGGCTATGCAACTGCGTATCATCGTAATGCGATTGTTGAACATGGCCTCTGTGAAATTCACCGCAGGAGTTTCTGTACCACTATCCTTGAGTGTCAACTGTCACTGTTTGGTTGATATCTTACCTACTTGTCTAACCGTAAATTGTATATTAGTATAGTATAAGCGATTTCTGAACGTTCACGAATTACAGATATAGAGAGTTTTGCATGAAAGTAGCAACAATAGTACAAGTGGCTGGTGGTTTGATAATTGCATCTGCCGGGTTGTACATATTTTTTAAAGATGTGGACATAAAAGAAATCGGGTCACATATTCAGCAGACCGAATGGTGGGTAATAGCGCTTGTTGCGCTGATGAGCCCGATAAGTCTGTGGCTTCGGGCCCTTAGGTGGAGGCTGATGCTTCCTAAAAGAGAAAATACCCATAAGCATGGACTTTTTTCAATTACTGTAATAGCATTTGCAGTGAATAATATTCTTCCTGCCAGATTGGGTGAGGCCGCACGTGCAGTGTTGTTGTGGCGACGGAATAAATTTACAATTGCGGAAAGTGTGGGGTCGCTTGTGTTGGAACGGGCGATTGATTCAACAGTATTTCTCTCCTGTTTGTTTCTTCCCATATTTTTTGTTGGATCACTTGAACATCTGCTTCCCTGGGGAGTTTTTTGCGGCGCTGGATTTTCAGGAATACTGATGTCGTTTTTATTCTATGCGATATTTCCTGACTTTACAAAAAAGATGTCGTCAAAGATACTTTTTTTTATTCCTCAAAAATTTCATGTTCGATTTAAAAAACTTGGTAATGAACTGATCTCGAATCTTGACTGGATCTTTTCATTGCGAAAATCATTTGTTGTAGCGGTACTTTCGTACGCGATTATTTTTTGTTATGTGGTGATGATCTGGTTATTGGGGATTAAACTGAGCGGTTTTGCAGTGTTTGAAAGTATGTTTGGTGTTGCGTTTGCTGCACTTGGGGCAGCGATCCCCCTTGCTCCCGGATATGTCGGGACACTTCATGCGGTGCTTCAAAAAGGACTCGCGCTTCTTGGGGTACAGGGTTCCGGTGCTGCAGCAATTACCGTGTTGTATCATGCGATCGGATATGTCGTTGTTACGTTTATGGGTATCGTATTTTTCTTTACATTGAAGTTGTCTGTTGACGATATCGGAAAAGCGAAGCAGCAGATTGGTAATTGATCAAGGCAATCGGAGGGATATGGAATGTCTGATGATATAATGGTGCTGGATGAACTCAAAGAGTCTGTAAGGAAAATCAGGGGTGAATTAAAAAAGAAGATAATCGGGCAGGAAAATGTTATTGATGATCTTCTGGCCTGCTTTTTATCCGGAGGGCACTGTTTACTGATTGGTGTTCCGGGGCTTGCAAAAACACAGCTGATTCACAGTCTTGCAAAATGTCTTCACCTTGATTTTAATAGAGTACAGTTTACTCCTGATCTTATGCCGTCGGATATTACCGGATCTGAGATCCTCTATGAAGACCGGGCTACCGGTCATCGTGAATTTCGATTCGTTAATGGACCGGTCTTCAGTAACATCGTGCTTGCTGATGAGATTAATAGAACGCCGCCCAAAACGCAGTCCGCACTGCTGCAGGCAATGCAGGAGCAGGAGGTGACATCATCGGGACATACCTACAAATTGCCACAGCCGTTTTGGGTTCTTGCGACTCAAAATCCGATTGAGCAGGAAGGAACCTACCCGCTTCCGGAAGCACAACAGGACCGTTTTATGTTTTCCATTGAAATCGGGTATCCATCAAGGGACGAGGAAGTTGAGATCGTAAAAGCGACTACAGTTTCAAATGACAAACAGATTGAAGCTGTGGTAACCCTTGAGGATGTGAAACGGTTTCGTGAACTTGTCTGGAGGATGCCTGTTGCGGATTCTGTCATTACATCCGCAGTTGCGTTGGTACGTGCTACGCGCCCTGATGAGAAAGAGTGTCCTCACGAGATAAAAAATTTAATTACCTGGGGAGCAGGTCCGCGGGCATCCCAGTTTTTGATTCTTGCTGCAAAAGCATACGCATTACTTGAGAATCGACCGACACCGGATTTCACCGACGTAAAAAAAGCTGCATTTCCTGTACTTCGCCACAGACTTGTGCGTTCGTTTCACGCAGAGGTTGACAATGTCAATACTGATGATATAATTAAAAGAATATTCGATTCACTACACACATAGATCTTAAGTGTTTTGTCAGTAGATAGTGGTAGCGTGTTGTAAGAGAGTTTGTTAGGTTGGTATTAAATCAGACATTGCAAAATTAAAGTGTAAAAACAATCCGGCAATTGTACTGATTTTTATCAGGTTATTCTTATGCGACACGATTAAGCTATGGTATGCTGGTATCAAACGAAACTTTTACAGTCGTTCGCTTTCGAATATTGGAATGTTAACAATAAATCGAAACTTTTCAAATCCCCACTCTTTCGTTTGGCGAATGTTATAAAAAAAATACGAACCGCAGGCAATTTGATAGACACTATATTTTTAACAGCGAATATGTGTCCTGCGGTGATTCACGGGACCCCAAACTTTAAGGATGGTGTATGAATAAAACGCTATTGGAACCTACCAGAGAGCTTCTTGATGAATGTATGGCTGGAAATCAGCTGGCGTTTAAAGAAATTTTCTATATGTATCGTTCCTATGCTTACAACCTGATCTACAAAATTACGGGACCTCAGGGGGATCATGAGGATCTTTTACAGGAAGTTTTTTTTCAGATCTATCTATCATTAAAGACTTTTCACGGCGACTCGTCATTCAAAACATGGTTTCACAGAGTTGTTATCCATGTGTGTACGAGACGCTGGCGCTATCAAAAGGCTGAGAAGCGAATTAATCCGAAGGATACGGTAAATCTTGAATCCGTTGAAAATATCGTTCCTAACGCTGAGATGAGTACACTAAAACAGCTTGAGTTGAAAGATCTGGTTGAGCAGGCCCTTGAAACGGTCGATTACAAATTAAGGATACCATTAGTCCTCAATATATATGGCGAGATGGATTTAGCAGAAATCGCTGGAATTATGGGAATACCGGAAGGTACAGTTAAATCAAGATTGTTTACTGCGAGAAAACAGATAAAGGATTTTCTCGATACAACTGATAAAGAGTAGATAATGAATAAAATGGATAACAAATACTCCCTTTTTGAAGCGGAGTTGCGCGGAAACACCGATGATGCAAAGGTCGATTACAGGGCTGTCGAATCGGTATTGTTTTTGCGTATTGCTGCTGCAGAACATCTGGGCGAGCTTGCTGTGCTGAAGCTTGACGAGGTGTTGTCAGCAGATACTTTTGGCAGTATCGAAAGTAAGTTGTTTTCACAGATTACGCAATATAACGAGTATGATGTTCCAATGAATGAGTGTATCCGCACGCATTACGATCTTCCGCAAGGGCAGTGGGACAGGCTTGAGTCGAAAATCGAAGCTTCAATGCATGAATGCGAAAATCTTCCGGTTTGGGAGTTGTATGTCAAGGCCCCTGAAATATTTCCAACTGAAGGCGAATGGGAAACGCTGGAGGATTTGCTATTTGATCGTATCAGGGATATATCCGAATGTGAATTCTGGGAACAGGCAGCTTGTCTTGATAAGATGCATATTCAGGATTCGCTTGATACTGTAGAGAAACTCCTCGACGAGAGAATCAGGGAGCGGGAATCGCTTGAGAATTGGGAACTTGTGCTCAAGAGTGAAAATGTAATTCCATTTGCTAAATGGGAAAATATAGAAAACAGTCTGTTTAATAAGATTAGCACTGACGGTGATCATAAGCCTCTCTCTTTGAACGATCAGCCATTCTGGCATATCCTCAATACTTATGTATTTACAATGCGAACTGTTAAAGTTACTGTAACAGCAATGCTGCTTATTCTCATTGCGCTGGGAGGTTACTTTTCCGAGCGGCTTATTTCAACACCGGTCCCGACCTTCGTCTATCAGCTTCAGGGGAATGCTACGGTGCAGCTTGATCCGAATAATGAGATCAAGAGCAAGGTATTTAATTCGGTTCAGGGCGGCTCAGTGTCGCTTGTAAATGAACATGGTCTGGTGGAATTGCAGAACGGGTCAAAAGTACATGTTGACAAACTAACAAAACGTCATGTCCGGTACAAGGTCGGATTCGAAAATGAAGTTCATGGAAATGACGTTGCACGCGGCCAGGTTGCGTTTTTTGTCAATCCTTTAAAAGACAACGAGTCATTCAATGTGGTGACACCGGATTATGAGATCAGCGTTAAAGGAACATATTTTAAGGTGGAACCGGACCTCGGCGGAAGGATGGTAACCCGTGTTCTTGAAGGTAAGGTCAGGATTTTATCTAAAATTTTTGGTGATACACTGCTGCAGGCCGGACAGGCGATTGTATACGATATTTTTACAGAATCATACAGGATTCAGTCCGGTGGTGCCGTTGTATTACGTAAAGATCTTGAAAATGTTCCTGATCTTGACGAACTTAAAGCGTATACAATCATGTCAATTAAATCCAATGTGGATGATGCTGAAGTTCGTGTCGACGGGCATTATCTGGGTACGACACCATTATCGATTCGCCAGGCTCAGGGTGTTCATCATGTACGAATTGCCAAAAACGGCTATGTCATGAAAGATACGTCGATTACTGTTGGTACCTCAGACTATGAGCTTACTGTGGCGCTCAGTGAAATAAAACCGCAAAAAACGGTTACTGCAGTAGTAAATGAGGTAAATGAGGCTCCGGTTATTATAAAGAAAAAGGCTGTATCACCTGAGACTGTTGCGTCAGCACTGCTTGGAGCTGCCGAAGATGGTGAGATAGTCCAGAAAGAGGAAAAGTCTGATTTTGACAGTCTTTATTCCCTTGCGCAAAAACTGGAATTCAGGGGAAAATGGAAAGATGCAGTTGCACTATATCAGAAGATATTCGACAATCCCGATATGTCAAGATTGAGAAAAGAGGATGCGTTATTCTCCATTGCAAAGCTAAGAGCTGACAAAGAGGAAAATACGGTTGAAGCGAAGAATGCATTCATGACCTATCTAGCACTGTATCCTAATGGTTCTTTTGCAGGGGAAACATGGTTACGTCTTGCAGAGCTTGAGTTCAAGGCCAGTCCGGATAATGCGATTCAATACTATCTGAAGTATTTTGAAATGTTCCCGAGACATCCACGAATCTCTGAGCTTCAGAACAGGGTCGGTGTAATCTATTTGCAACAGAAAAAGTATGATAATGCAATTTCAATGTTTCGTCAGGCACTCGCAAGCATGATCTCACAATCAACGACCGAGCGCGCAAATATTACATCAAATCTGTACCGGGCTCTTGAGGCGAAGGGTGACGGTAAGAGTGCTGATTCTATTCAGCGTCTTTATAATCTGAATTACACAAAAGATAAATGATCTGCTTAAACAACGACCTGATGTGATGCCGGTACTTTACAGGCGCATATCATTGTGTTTCGTGCAATACCGGCTATAAGATTTTGTAACTACACCTAAACTTCCACTATGTCTCAGGATATCAGTAACTCTCATTTATTTCTATCAGACAATCCGGGTTTAATATAGACAGTAATAATGCATTATAAACAACTGTGACGGACTGGTTAAAAAATTAAGATTGAAATTGATGCGCCTGTAACATAATATATTTTCAAAGTACTATTTCTATTTACCTTTAGCAGGAGTACCACGATGTCATCATCTGCAACACACTATATTGTCGGTGTTCATATTACAAATCGTGTAAAGAATGTACCGTCGGTTCAGGCTGTTCTGACTGAATTCGGCTGTTTTATCAAGACCCGGCTTGGGTTGCATGATATTTCGAATGATTCCTGTTCACCAAATGGCCTGCTTATCGTTGAGCTTCTTGGCGAGGATGGGAAATTCGAGGCATTTGTCCGTGCACTGAAAGCAATTGAGGGCGTTGATTGTCAGAGTATGGTGTTTAAGCACATTTAAGTATCCATGATTTCCGGTTTTCGATACGAGGTATATTAATTGAAGAAAATTGTTCTTACAGGTGGCGGAACTGCGGGTCATGTAACACCCAATCTTGCATTGGTTGATACGTTAAGGATTAACGGATTTACCGTTGAATATATCGGGACTCGTAAGGGGATAGAGTTCGAACTTGTAAAAAGAACGTCAATACCGATGCACTGTATCAGTGCGGGCAAATTGCGACGATACCTTGATTTTAAAAATGTCACAGATGTTGTCAACATTATGCTTGGTTTTTTGCAATCGTTTTTTATTCTGTTAAAAATCAATCCTGATGTTGTGTTTAGTAAAGGCGGCTTTGTATCGTGTCCGGTGGTATGGGCCGCGAAGCTACTTGGAAGACCTGTGGTACTTCATGAATCCGATATGACTCCCGGGCTTGCAAACAAGCTTTCGTTGCCTTTTGCAAAAAAGATATGCTTTAGTTTTCCTGAAACAGAGAAGCATTTGAAACCGTCCAAACGGGTGCTTACCGGTATACCAATTCGTAAAGAACTGTTCCGCGGAGATGTATCTGAAGGGCGCAGGTTGTGTGGATTTACGGATAATAAACCGGTGGTCATGATTGTTGGTGGTTCTCAGGGGTCACAGGTGGTTAATGCAGCAATCAGGGAATCTCTCAGTATACTGCTTGATGAATTCAATGTATGTCATCTTTGTGGCAAAGGGAATCTTGTCGATGATTGTGCGGGATATAAACAGTTCGAATATGTCAATGAAGAATTACCGCATCTGTTCGCGATGGCTGATGTCATTGTATCCCGGTCAGGTGCTACGACACTATTTGAGCTCCTTGCATTACGGAAGCCATCACTGCTGATACCGCTTGCATCAAATGCCAGCCGCGGGGATCAGATCCTAAACGCTGAATCATTTGAAAAACAAGGTTATTCCAAAGTGCTTCATCAGGATGATTTGTCATCAGAGGCGCTGATAAGTGCACTCAGTGCTACGTTTAACGACCGTAGTAAAATGATTGATGCCATGAATGAATCAAATATCACAGATGGTATTGATGCGGTAGTTTCGGTGATCAAATCCGTAGCAAAGTAAACCTGTCAGATCAAATCCTTATCTTGATGAGGCACTGCAAAACTGTGTCTGACAATGTATAAATATTTAATTGTAAAATACGAATTGTATTAGTTCCCGGTGATGACTATTTTATGGTACGTTAGTTGCTTTCTTACTATACAGAGAATGTAAAAAAATACAGCAAACCGGTTTTAGTTGTGTTAAAACTGTACAGCAGTACGAAATAAATGAAAAATATAGTATCAATATTAAACAGGGGTGATCTATGAACTATGTAAAAACAACGCTGCTACTTGGTCTTTTGACCGGTCTGTTTATGATGTTTGGAAATCTTATTGGCGGCCAGAATGGTATGCTTATCGGTTTACTCATAGCCGGGGCGATGAACTTTTTCAGTTACTGGTTTTCAGATAAAATAGTACTTGCAATGTATGGTGCCAAAGAGGCTGATCCGAATCAGTATGCAGGTCTTTACCGGATAGTACGTCGTCTTACAGAAAAAGCAGGGATGCCAATGCCTAAAGTATATGTTATTCCTGAAGAACAGCCGAACGCATTTGCAACCGGACGAAGCCCAAAACATGCCGCAGTAGCTGCAACGGTAGGAATAATGCGAATTCTTAGTGAGGAGGAGCTTGAAGGCGTAATGGCTCATGAGTTGATGCATGTCGCACATCGTGATACGCTTATAAGCACGATTGCCGCAACATTTGCCGGAGCGATATCGTATGCTGCAAGTATTGTAAAGTGGGGTGCAATATTGGGTGGTGGTCGTGATGATGATAACCGTGGTAATTTTGCAGTTGCAATAGCTATGGCAATACTTGCACCAATTGCTGCGCTGTTGATACAGATGGCTATCTCCCGTTCCCGTGAGTATGCCGCTGATGAAGGTGCTGGTGAACTTTGCGGAAAACCGATAGCACTCGCAAATGCGCTCCGGAAACTTCAAAGAGGTGCACAGATGGTGCCGATGGGTGGTTCGCCGGCAGCAGCATCACTTTTTATAGTCAATCCGTTTGCAGGCGGTATGGCAAGCTGGTTCAGTACTCATCCGCCAATGGAGAAGCGTATTGAAAAACTGGAACTGCAGCAGCGTACGATCGCTTAAGAACGTAACAAGTGACTAGTGACGGGTGACAAGCAGAAACGTGCAGCACTCGTCACTTTTTCCTATAATTCCGAAAGCGTTTTAGTGAAAAACCGATTTCCGTCAGAATTATTGCTTCAGTCTTATGCACCAATCACTCCTGTACCTTGCTGTGAATCAATTCGTGCACATATTGCACCCGATTTTTTTACATTGTGGGAAGAGTACGAAAAGGAGGTCAGGCATGAAACGGGTATTCCTTACTGGGCAGCTGTGTGGCCGGGAGCAAAATCGCTGGCACGGTATCTGTTGAGTAACAAGGAACTGGTCGGTGGAAAAAAAGTTCTTGATTTCGGCAGCGGTAGTGGTGTGGTGTCAATTGCGTCGTGTCAATCTGGTGCATCAGATGTGGTTGCGAATGATATTGATCCCGTTGCCCGTTTTGTTGCATCACGGAATTTTTCAGAAAACAATGTCTCTGTAAGAATAAATGATGATAATATGCTGACCAGTGCTACTGAAGAACATTTCGATCTCGTACTGGTTTGTGATATGTTTTATGAACGATCGACCGCAAAACCACTTCATGCATTTCTTGAAAATTGTATCAGTAAAGGGGCCCGGGTAATAATTGCTGATGGGACCCGGCCGTTTACTCCGAGAGAAAGTTTGCAGTCGTTATATTCAGAGGTGATTCCTGTGAATCATGCACTTGAGGGGATGCAGGAGCGTACGGTTACAGTATTTGAAATGAGGAAGTGGCACGTGACAAGTGACGCGTGACAAGTTTTTGAGAAGCCCTCCGGGCTTCGAAAAATCAGACATGTCACACGTTACGTGTCACTCGTCACTTCCTCCTACACCGGTTTCCAATTTCGTATTATGTTAACCACATCCCTGATTTTGTGAGGGTTCTTGATACCAGGCTGGATTTCAACACCGCTATTAATATCAAGACCATACGGGTTGAGCGCATTGAGTGCATCCTCAACATTGCTCGGGCCCAGGCCTCCTGCGATAACTACATTATCATGGTGTGTACATACCTGACGTGCCTGTGACCAGTCAAATGTTTTTCCGCTGCCGCCATGCATCGTACCATTCCAGGTGTCAAGCAGAATGCCCGATGTTTTATAGGTTTCTATCACTGAAAGGTCGGTGTCGGGTTTGATTGAAAATGTTTTCATGACAGGAAGAGAGAAACGCGCACAAAATTCGGGTGTTTCTGAACCGTGAAGCTGCAATGTGTCAATACCTGTACGCCCTGCTATTTCAAGAATATTTTCAATCGATTCATTTACAAAAACTCCAACACGGGAAATAAACGGTGGTAATCTGCGGATTATAGCTGAGGCACCATCGGGTGTGATATACCGTGGACTCTTCTGATAAAAAATAAACCCCAGGGCATCAACACCAAGGTTGGCAGCAATCCGTGCGTCTTCATAACGTGTTATTCCGCATATTTTAATTCGAGTCAGCATTATGTACTTTCTGTAAATAATAATCAGTAAACCCGTGCACTACGCACTTGCATTTTTCTGCTCCCCCTCTACGTTTTACGGAGAGGGGGGGCCGGGGGGGTGAGGCTTTCAGCAACTCAATTCCCGTATCAATTTTCCCGGATCCGGTAACTTTACAAGTGATTCTCCGACAAGTAACGCCTTAACACCATGCGATTTCAGCGTTGATGCCTGATCACCGTTTTCGATTCCGCTTTCAGAAACAACCGTTACCGTTGATGGAATCTTTGTAATAAGTTCAATGGTCAGACTAATGTCAACCTTGAACGTAGCAAGATTGCGATTGTTGATACCGATCAACGCCGGATCAAGTTTCATTGTTCTGTCAAGTTCTTCAAACGAATGAATCTCAATAAGCGGATCAATTTCGAGATCAATTGCAGCCTGATAAAGATCACGTAGTTGCGAATCATCAAGGACGGCTGCAATCAGAAGCATTGCATCAGCGCCAATATGTGATGTTTCTTCGACCTGAATCGGATCAATGATAAATTCTTTACGAATTACCGGAAGCGAGACATGTTCGCGTACAGCTAATAAATAATCATTGCATCCCTGGAAGAAGTTTTCGTCAGTGAGAACAGAAATCGCATGTGCACCACCCTTTTCGTATGACATACCTATAGTTACAGGATCGAAATCAGGGCAGATTATTCCCTTTGACGGTGATGCTTTCTTAACTTCTGCAATTATTCCAAGTGATGGTGCCGTCTGAAGAGCCTTTATAAAACCTCGCTTTGTAGATTTAGCCGGAGTATATTTTTCAGGAGTTTTGCGAAGTTTTGCGACCTCTGTTTTTTTGTGCTCTATAATCGTATCAAGTATTGTTGCCATAGTTTGTATTAATTATTTCTGTTGAATTCATCTGCGAGATCAAGAAAATTTTTCAAGAGAACTTTTCCACCGTCTGTCAATATTGATTCCGGATGAAATTGAACGCCGTATACCGGTGAATCTTTATGGCGAACACCCATAATAAGGCCATCATCAGTCTCTGCGATTATTTGTAAACAATCTGGACAGCTTGAACGTTCAATGATCAGGCTGTGGTAGCGTGTTGCATTGAAAGGGATTGGAAGTTCTTTAAAAATAGAATCCCCCTGATGATAGATCTGTGATATTTTACCATGCATCAGGTAGGGTGCACGGATAACATTTCCTCCGTAAGCATAGCCTATTGACTGGTGCCCGAGGCATACACCAAGTACTGGAATCGTACTGCCGAGATACTTGATTACATCAACGGATATTCCGGCTTCTTTTGGGGTGCACGGTCCCGGAGAGATTAAAATCGCATCGGGAGACATTGCCTGAATTTCCTGAATCGTTAATGCGTCATTACGGTAGACGGTTATCTCCTTGTCTGATATTTCACCAAGGAACTGGACGATATTAAATGTAAATGAATCGTAGTTGTCAATTACAAGTATCATATGATAGTGTACCCTGTCAATTGGTTCCTGAAATTTCCGCTGCGCGTTTTATGGCAGAAAACTGCGCGGATGCTTTTTCTACAGTTTCCTGATATTCACGTGATGGTATGGAGTCTGCAACAAGTCCGGCTCCGGCCTGAATCAGTGCAGTTCCCTGATTGTAAACAATGGTTCTGATAACAATGCAGGTGTCAATATTACCGCTGAAATCGATATATCCCAGCGCCCCGCCATACAGACCACGCTTGACTTTTTCAAGTTCGTCGATAATCTCCATTGCCCTGATCTTTGGAGCGCCACTAAGCGTACCGGCAGGAAAACATGAAAAGAGAGCATCAAAAATATCTTTATCGTTACACAATGTTCCATAGACATTTGACACAATGTGGTTGACATGAGAATACTTCTCAATGTGCATCATCTCTTCAACATGGACAGAACCGTACTCGCTCACCCTGCCGACATCATTACGTCCAAGATCGACAAGCATGATATGCTCGGCTCGTTCCTTGGGATCATTAAGCAGTACCCTCACCAGCTCATCATCCTCTTTTTCTGTTCTACCTCTGCGGCATGTTCCTGCAATCGGACGAACTTCAATTGTGCCATCGTCAATACGGACCAGCATCTCCGGTGATGCACCCACAACGGCTGTTTCGTCGAGAGACAAATAGAACATGTATGGTGATGGATTGACAACACGCAAGGTTCTGTAGAGATCAAACGGATCTGCTTTAACCTTTACGGCAAAACGCTGAGAGATGACAACCTGAAAAATATCTCCGGCTTTAATGTACTCTTTTGATTTGTTGACTGCATTTTCGAACTCTTCACGTGCAAAATTCGATACCGGCTCAGACTGCGGTTCGACAGAAATGCTGTGTGACATGAGTCTCACTGCCATTTTATCTTCCATGACACCAATATTGTAAAGAGACTGCTTGTAGGCGATATTAAGATCGGTATCTGGTGTTACGATAATGTTACTGATAAGCAGCAATCTGTGCTCTTTATTGTCAAATGCGATAAGATCCTTGTAAAAAGCAAAAAAGATATCATCAAGTGGATCTTCTTTAGGATTTTTATC
>CAYMGX010000090.1:0-16188 GCA_964390065.1 uncultured Fibrobacter sp.
GTTGTTGTCACGGTATCAACACTGTTTGAAAAACATTGCGTTTTAGCAAGATCCGTCCAGTTGGTGTTTAGTTTTACTGTGTCTGTGTCATTGATAAGTACATAGGGTTCAGGTTTCTGTGTGCCACCCTTACCAACCACATCGGTATAGCGGACATCATTTGCTGTAAAGCAATAGGTTCCAGGTACCGGTCCGTCCTCATTGAAAATTTTTATTACGGTGACAATAGGCTCACCGGCAATGATTTTTTCCGCTGGTGTCACAATCTCAACATCAACACGGGTTGGAGGACCTATGGTGAATATTGCAGTGATGGTGTCAGGTTTTGTAATACTGTCTATTCCAAGTGTTACCCTGATAGTACCTCTTCCAGTATCTGTTGGTGAGAATGTCCATGTCACCGATTTTCCCGGGGCTGGCGGAGTGGTTTTAAGTAACGATGATGCTTCCCACTTTGCCGCAACATCTTCCCAAACAGGAGTATCTGAGCGTAATCCCTGTACTCTCAGTGTTGTATCCTGATTTGTGTTCATTTCAAGAGACTGGATTGAATCATTTTTTACAAGGATACGCAACTGTGTATAGTGATACGGTAGTAGCTGGACAAACGCAGTATCTTTAAAATTATTTGATTCGAGTACACTGATTTGGGTAATTCCCTGTGATACCTTACGGGTAATCAGTCCCTCACCAAGATTGACATTCGCTTTTTCTATGGAGATAATCGGGTCATTGTTAACAACTGTCCACTGCGTCACATTTGCGTAATTACAGAAATTGCCTATTGAGTCGCGGACAACTGCATAAACGGATGCATGTGTTGTACTGTCGGTTATTTCTACTGTGTCAATCGGGTTGATTTTGTTTGGACTGCTCTTCCAGTCAGGGCTTCCTTCAATTACAACCTGATATGGTCTGCCGGGTATAACCTTTATTAGCACTGTATCTTTATATGTGACTGCATTAAAGGTAAACCGTGCAATAGTAAAAACACTCTGGTATGCTTTTAGTCCGGTGAATGAGATTTTGTGACCTATAGTATCACTTAACAGGCCGGTTGCGGTCAATCCCGGCATCTCCTGAACAGACCACTTGATTGACTGACTATTGCTTTGTGTCAATTCGTAGTTCGATAGCCATACGCCTTTATGATCAAATATCTTTGCCACAACGGGGAACGGGCTTCCTGCTGTGTCAATAAGTGTGTCAGTTGGATTTGCGTATGGAATGTTGTTGAAATCCGGCACATGGCCTTCTTTCGGATAAAGCACAAGTTGTGCCGGAAGCCCCGGAAGAATTCTGACGGTGATAGTATCAGAAACAGCAGTTCCAAGTGACACAATAATTATTCCTGTTCCCGTATCACCGGGATTAAAATTCCACAGACTTGCATTTGACTGACTTAATGAAATCGTGCCCGTCGTGTAGACCCAGTTACCATCAACTGCAGCCCATGTAGTATTATGTGACAGCTTTCCCTGTACCTTAATTATGGTGTCCTGATCAGACCTCATGACCAGCGTTTCAATTCTGGACGTATCGTTGACAACAATTCTTAAAGAATCATATGAAAAATCTTTCAGGATGACATCAACAGTATCCTTAAAGCGCGCGTTGAGTCTGCTTGTTGCAACAACTTTTGTCTGCCCAACAGTTCCCATTCGTGTAATAAGTCCTTCACCAACAGCTGCTGTTCCTTCACGTGTCTTGACAATAAGAGTATCAAAACCAGCCCAGAGCGTTGATGTTGAATAGGGCGGCTGTGCAAGGTTACCGAACCTGTCACGAAGAATCGCATATCCTGTTCTTACTGTATCCTTTGCACCAAACTCAATTTGCACAAGTGGCTGATCTTTATTGAGTGCTGCACCGGTAATGTTTGGTGTTCCCTCTATGACAAGGTGATCAGCTGTGTCTGGAAGTACGGAAAACGTTATCTGTGATGTAATCGGGAGATCGTTACTGATTTTGAGTTGTGCAGTCAGCTGGTAAGTCATATGTGCAGCAGTTGGTATAAATGATGTAACATGGCCGGTCCGGGTTGAAAGCGATTCTGCTGCAACTGCACCGGATACTTTAATGATTGACCATGCGAGGATTCCCTGGCTTACATTGCTATTTTCGTAGTAACTCAACCAATTATTCTTACTGTCAAATACTTTAGCATAGAATGGCGAACTCATTCCGGCATTGATAGTATTGATTTGAGGCGGATAGAGATATGAGACCTGTGCGTTTGGATCTCCTGCAGCTTTGTAAATGACCACTTTTGCAGGATTTCCGGGAATAAAGCGTGCCCAGATCGAATCAGCCGCACTGCCGCGGTTTACTTTGATCCATCCGCTTCCAAGCGAGTCCGGATCCGGAATGACAGTCCACTCACTTGTCATTGTGGATGGCAGAGTGGAGAGCGTTTTAACGGACAGCTCTTTTGACCAGTTTGCAGTGACAAGTTCCCAGCTATTATTGTCCGACCGCTTTCCCTCTACGTACAATGTCATCTGACCATCAGAAGTGACTGTAATTGAATCGGCATACTTAGGGCCATTATCAAGATAGTATAACCGTAATGCCGTATAGGTAATACTTTGAACTTCAACTTCGGCCGTGTCACGCATCTTTTTTAGTGTATCGGTGACGGTTATCATGGATAAACCCTGAGTACTGTTTCTAATCGCCATACCTTCACCAAGTGCTTTCATGCCGGTATCAGCCTTAAATACTGCTGTATCAAGACTTGACCAGACCGCAGTCTTCGAATAGTCAACGAAATTGCCATATCTATCACGTAATATTGCATAGACATATCTGAATGTCTGATCGGAAGCGATAATTAGCCGTGCCAAAGGATCATCATTGATATGGTTTCGAATCTGCGCAGTTGCCTCAATAACAAGGTGATGTGCAGTATCATTCTTTACGTAAATCATTGCAGAGTCACTTAGTGCATTAAGTGTTGCTTTAACTTTGATAGCTCTGTAGGCAATTGTTGATGTCAGCGTGTTTGAGTATCCGGACAAGGATCCCAGAGATGTCTCGTTGACCGGAGTAAATGTCCATCTGATCTGCTGCGATTTTGCATAGTTGGTCTCATATTCCTGAAGCCATGTTGAGCGATCATCAAAAATTTTTGCATAGAGCTTATTATAGGTTCTGCCTGCAATAAGTGTATCACTAACCAATGGAGGTTCTGCATGCATCGCTGATAATGACGGGTTACCTCCACTCTTGTAAAGTACAAGCCGGACTGGATTGCCTGAGAGGAATTCTGCAGGTATCGATTTTGTGGCGGTACTACCCGACACTTTTACTGTAATTGTTCCATGCCCGGTATCTGCCGGGGTGAAACGCCAGTTATTCTGTGTTGACGGTGGATTTGGGTTTGTGCGTAATGATGCAGACAATTGCCAGTTCCCTGCTACATCAACCCAGCCACCTGATCCCGGAGGCCCGATCCGGTCGGTACGTAATCCCTGAACATACAGTGTTACAGTATCTGATGTTCTTATAGACAGACTGGGAATAATAACGAGTCGTCCCTGAGCAACATCATAGCGTAAAATCCGCAAAGAATCGTATGTTGTATTTTCAATGATAACCGTTGCAGTGTCCCTGAATGAGTACGCTGAGTCTGTTGCCCGTACAAACGTGGTACCTGAATTACCCAATTTGGTAACAATACCTTCACCGACAGTCCTGTTGCCTGATGCAGCGGTAATTAATCCGATTGGTGCAAGGGTATCCCACCTTGTCCGTGTTGAAAATGCAACATAGTTCGTGTATCGGTCACGTAATACTGCATATCCCCTGGCAGTCGTTGAGGTTGACGAAATGGTTATTGTACCGTTGCCACCAACTGGATTGTTACCAAAGTTGGGTGGTGTTGATGAATTTTCAATAATCAGATACGCAGCCGGGGCAGGTTTGATATAGATAATTGCAGTATCAGATATTGTCCGGATGGCATTGGTGTGGGTCGCCCGAATCCGGATTGATCGATATGCCTGTGTTGCAGTGTACTGTATCTTTGAACCATAGTCATTGCCGATAATACGATCTCCTGGTACAGTATTCAAAATAGACCACCTGATATTCACGGTAACCGTCGGATCAATGATCGTATCACCGTTCTGGTCGATAATAAATGCTCTTAAACTGTCAATCTGACCGGCAGTGATAGTATCATCTTCCGTACTGATAATTAGTGCTGTAGGAACTGAAAGTGTATGGGCCAGTGATGCAAACATGATTGCGTCATAGACAATCTGTCCCACAGCTGCACTGTCTCTAAGGAATTGGGGCTGGAATGATACTGCAACTCCACGTCTGATCACAAGTGTGGTTGGGGTAGTATCCTGAATTGCGACGAGGACGTTGAGGTCATTATTTCTATCCGGTTGTACTCTGTTATTAAGATAACCCTGCTGGTAACCAAGCATGGTGAGCCACTGCGGGTAAAGCGTTGCATACCGGTCCGCATCTGCCTGACATCTTCCGTTGTTTCGCGGTTTAAATTGCATGATGCTTCGGGATTTAAGAATACTGTCAATTGCGTTTGATATGACTCCATTGACATGAGGATACTCAAGCTGGCCGGTACTGTTATACACTTTTAGTCTGTTATCGTTTGACCGTATAAGACCCAACCATAGAGAATCAATAGTTGTCCCATCACCAAGAGGCTGCGGAACATTCTCGACATTGGTAAATCCGAATGTTTGTGTCGCAAGGTTCGCGGCATCATCACCAACTGACACGATACCGATGTGGTTTGCCACCGCCTGAGCAAAAGTGTTCTGAAGCGTTGAAGTATTCCAGCCGGTGGACCACCCTGCATTGACATGAACAATTACATGTGGCAGACGGTTTGCACCCCATAAAGCCTGGATCTGTGCCCAGGTTACCTGTGCTGATGTCGTATTGATAAGCACTCTGGTGTTACGAACTCTGTTTGTATCAAGTGCTTTCAGGACAAAGTCCCTGGTTTTCTGTCCAACCGGAGTATGCAGTGAGGCGTCACTACAGGTATTTCCAATTGCGTCGTTCCAGATGATCGCAACACGTACAGAGTCTTCATACTGACTGGCTACGCGATAAGGTGCCTGGGAGAATGATGCACCACAGAAAAGGAGAATTAAAAATGCGACTGATGAGATACTGGTTTTCTTCATGATAATCTTCCCCCTGGAAGAGATAGGAATGATGATTTAATCGTTAAACGCACCTACTTAATGATACACTCGGAGAATTACATTTTTATATAGCTATCGCAATGTATTTACGGTTGCATGGTAAGTGAGTTTAATTCATTGTAAAAATTATATGTTACAAGCCTGACACTGCACAGATTCATTTTTCTGATTGTACAATGCGGGTATCGATAATTTCAATGGGTTGTTTTTAAAATAAAAAATCTATGAATAAAGCGGCGAAAACACTATCAACGTAACATTCACAAGGAGGTTCTTGTGTCGTTTGATTACTTCACGCTTACGCAGATCCATCCGGAGGGGAAGGCCGCGTGCGAATGGTACAAAAATCAGGACCGGGAGGCAGCAGGCAGTAGTAAGTAGTAAGTAGTAAGTAGTAAGTAGTAAGTAGTAAGTAGTAAGTAGTAAGTAGCAAGTAGTAAGTAGCAAGTAGCAAGTAGCAAGTAGCAAGTAGCAAGTAGGTGTGTTTTTATTCACTGCCTACTGTCTACTGTCTACTGTCTACATCAAAAAATCATCGTCCGATACCGATTATCTCCTCCATCTTGTAGCTCTTGTATTTTGATGGAACAGGTTTACCGTCGGTTGTGTAAAATTCAACAGCCAATTCGATTTTGTAGATACCCGGAGCACACGGCATCTTTTTGGAGTTTGACATGTTCCAGTAGAATTGTATCGGATAGGTGGTACTGTAACTATTCTTGACAATTGATGGAATAATATCGTCGTTCACCGCTGATGTAACAAGGTTACCGACCATGTCATGAATCTTTGCTCTACACCGGATCTGTACATTCTCAGATTGCTGCGGGACTGCGATCGTAAAGGTAAGCGCCACTCCTGAATGATCATTTTTAACCCAGGTAATTGCATTCGGTTGATCGACAAGTGTAAATTTTCCGGCCGCAACACGTGTAAAAATCGGTTTTGATGGATTGGGAATCGGTACCAGCGGCGGATTGGCAACTGCCAGTATTGTGACAACAGTCTGTTTGTTGATTACAACCGGAGGATTTTTCAGATCAGCGGCGTCTTTTACATATGGTGTTGTTCCCGTAATACTGAAGTAATTTTTCCCTGAGATATCAACACCGTTGGTTGTGGTAAACTGAATCTTCTTGCCATCAAGCACTTTCATACTGTTAATTCCTGCAAGCATACTGTCAACAGCAACAAGTTTTCCTGTCTGGTCAAGTTGCCACACAGTAAATATTTTTGTCAACGTATCGGTTGCTCCAAGGCGCTGATTGTCAGAAACGCGCACAACATCCTCACTGAATGTGACAGTAACAATATCCCTTGTCCTGTCGTCAAGATCGACAATTTTCTTTTCTACGTACCATACCACCGGTCCGGCGCCATCATCGGTTAACATTACTTTTGAGCCGGTTCCGGCTATAAGCAGTGAGTCAATCGGATCAACCATTACAGTTAGTGTGCTGTTGGTCTGAGGTGTTGTCGTAACAATTTCTTTAAGAGAGACATGCCAGATGCTATCTGCTTTATTGCTGTCTGTCCTGATACTGTCAACAATGTAAACCGTTCCGTCAGGGCCAAGAATAGTGAAACCGGCTAATGATATGTCCTTTGGTAGAATAACCGGACGGGTAAAAACAAGATCGACACCATCAAGTAATCCATTACCATTGTTATCGCGGGTAATTACAGATTCGATTTTGTTAAGCGGCCCGGTAATGCTGATTGAAATCTTTCCGGTAACTGATGTATCGATTGTCGAGTGTACAACAAGACCTCCATTGACAGATTCTTTCGCGGATGTCGCATCATAAAAGATTTGTGTTACACGATTCGGATTTTTAATCGCTGGCAGGATTGAGTCAATTTTCCAGTTACTGGTTTCTGCACCACGCAGGTTTCCATATTTGTCAAATCCGATTGCCACAAGACGAACATCCTTGTATTCATAGGTGATATCAAGGTTTGTAATCGGCTTATTATCACGATAAACAAGGATTGTATCGATTTTATTAGGCAGCAGGATAAATGGAGCAGTTATTCCCTTTAAAGATCCAAGATTTACTGTTATTGCATGCAAGCTGTCACGGGTTGTGGTTGCATAGAACAGTTTTAAATCTACGGTGTCGACTCCGCCGTAGAAACACTGTTCCTTTGTAGTATCAGTCCAGTTTTCCGATAAATAAAGTGTGTCAACACCAATCAGGACATACGGTTTCGGTCTGCTGTTCCCACCCCGTGGGATAACATCGGTATATTTTACATCTTTTTCGTCAAAACAGTACTTTCCTGGAACGATCCCGTCAAGGTTGTGTATTTTGACAACTGCACGGATGGTTTCACCTGCAATCAGAGAATCGGCAGGTGTGACAATCTCGATAGTCACACTCACCGGCGGGCCTGGGATAAATTTTACATCCAGGGTATCCGGTTTTGTTCGTGGATCTGTCGGCATTGATACCATGACTGCGCCGGTTGCTGTGTCGGCAGGAGAGAGTCTCCAGGTTGCAGCGGTTCCCGGGGTTTTTATTGACTTGTCAAGTGATGGCGTATTGCTCCAGGTTCCGTTGTCAATGTATTCCCAAATAGTAGTATCGGAACGTAATCCCTGAACCCGTAGTGTTGTATCCTGGTTTGTATTGATAGTCAGTAATGTACTACCGGTATCATTACCGACGACAATTCGCAGTTCCCGGTAGTAGTATTCCAGTAGCTTTACATAAGAAGAGTCCTGTAGTGAATAGGTATTGTCAAATGCGGAGATCTGGGCAAGACCGGTTTTTGCCTTGCGCTCAACGATACCTTCACCGACTACCGTAACACCGTTTCTTATCGTAATAATTGTATCATTATTAAGAACATTCCATGCCGTTGAGGTAGAATAGGATGCAAAGTTGTTTTTTGCATCGCGCAGAATCGCATAACCGTTTGCAGTGGTAACACTGTCCTGAATTTTTATTGTGTCAACCGGATTCGGTTTGTTGGGACTTGACTGCCAGTTGGCACTTGGTTCTATAAAAAGCTTTTTTGGAGTACCTGCATTAATGTGAATCTTTACTGTATCAGAAGAGGTGAGAGTAGGACTTATGGCAATTGATGCAACCACCAGAACATTCCGGTGTGCACTGTCGGGTGTAAAAACTACACTGTGACCCGCATTCGTACTTAATGTTCCACTATTGACATGGCCGCTGTTTTCAACAATCCTCCACTGAATCGTTGCACTTTTTGATCCATCTGTTTCATACTGGCTCAGCCAGATTTTGTTGATATCAAATATTTTTGCAACAAGCGGCAGTGTTGAATCCGCCGAAACCGTAACTGAATCCGGAAGACTTACATATGCGAAAGTCCCGCTTGCCTTTTCCGGTCCTGTTTTATTGTAAATTGACAGATAGTTTGCATCATTGGGTACAACAGTTACTGCTAATGTGTCCGGAACCGCTGTACCAAGTGAAACCGTTATCAACCCTCTGCCTGTATCTGATGGCGTATAAGGCCATTCGCGGAAAATCGGGCCATTGGTAATTCTGCCGTTAACAACTGCAAGCCATGACGCATCAACGGGGACCCAGGTATTGTCGGTTGACCGCAATCCTTCAACCTGCAACAATGTGTCGTGCCCAAGTTTGATCTGAAGATTTGTTACAGCCGGGTCGTTATTGACAAGTATTCTCAATGCGTCAAAGGTATAATCAATAATTTTTACAGCAACGTTGTCGGTAAATGATGGATTGGTTTTGCTGGTTGCAGTAACCGATGCAATACCGGATGATTCCGTGCCACGCAGTAGTTTACCCTCACCGGCGAGTGCGTTTGCCTCAGTCGCGCTGACAAGTGTTGTTCTGGTACTTGACCAGGCGGTACTTCTGGACTGCGAGACAAAGTTCTGATTCGCATCACGTAAAATTGCATATACGTACTTGGTAGTATCTCTGCTGCCGAACACAACGGTGTCAATTGGCGAGTCTTTTACCAGATTTTCTCCCGTTGGCTGCGCATTGGCTTCAATAACAAGATGCGTTGCCGCACCTGCTATGACATAAAGATTCACTGAACTCGTGAATGATGTTGCCCCGTCTTTGAATGTAGCTGTAATGGTCAATCTGTTGTAGGCATGTGTCGGCTTAAAACTGATTAAATGCCCAGAGTTACCCGAAAGTGTGTCAAGAGGTGTCCCGGGACCGCTTCTATTGGTAATCGCCCATGAAACAAGTGGTTTGCTAACAGCCGCATTTTCATACCTTGAAAGCCAGTAACCATTTCTGTCAAAAATTTTTGCAACGAAATTGTAGGATGTTCCGGCTACGATTGTGTCAATAACCGGCGGAATCGACCATGCATCAGCTGCTGCCGGAGTACCTTCTTTTTTGTAAAGAGCCATTGTTTTTGGCTGGCCTGTTGTGAATAGTGCAACAACAGAATCACCAATGGCTCCGGCACGATTCACGTAGATTGTACCTGTCGCTACATTTGTCGGAATCACTGACCAGGTAATAGAATTCTGCGGTGGAGTCCCGGTAACCGGAAGACCTGCAGATGTTGACCAGTCTGATGGCACATCGTCCCATCCACGTCCGTCGGAGCGGCGTCCCTGTACGCGAAGCGTTTGTGATGCATCAGTGGCGATTGTAACTGTGTCAATTATTTTCGGACCATTGTCAAGGATATAAATTCGCAGAAGATCATAGGTGATTGTTGTTATGTCAATTACAATGGTATCATGCAGGGTGGTTGAACCGTTTATATAGGTCGTTATTGCTTTGGTAGTATTTGTATTGTCGGTTTTTCGGGTGATTAACCCTTCACCTTTAGCGACAATCGTTGTTGCAACGGCCTTTGCAATGCTTGTATCAAGGCTTCCCCATGATGCATTGGTTGCAAAGCCGATTATATTTTCGTACCTGTCCCGGACTACCGGATATACCTTTTTATCTGTATCAGCAGCTTCAAAACGGAGCAGTTTTTGATCAATCAGCGTTGATGTATCCCTGTAATTCAATGTGTCAAAGGTTTGAATGGTTAAATGATGAGCCCTGCCGGCAGTTGTGTATAACCGGACTGTATCCTTCATAATAAGACCATCATTGTTATTGAATGTTGCGATGACATAAACAGTATTGTATGCCCGTGTCGGACGGAAATAGGTCGTGTTTCCGGTAACTCTGCTCAGTGTGCCTGTCGGTCTGACGGTACTGGTTACCAGTTCCTGTATTTCCCAGGTGACCGGGGCTGTGGGCGAATCAAATTCCGGCATCCGTAACCCGTTCTGATCAAAAATTCTTGAATAAATTGGAATACTGTCACCTGCAGCAACAGTGTCAGCGGTAAGATTTGGATTTACAAATGGAGCGTTGTCCGGTGTTGTTGCTGATGGATACAGTTTCAAACCTGCCGGTTTAGCGCTGATGATGTTTGTGGTAATCCGGATGTTTGAACCGGTAGTATGTCGCTCTGCAAAAAAGAAATCAAGATCATACTGTTGCCCAACAGTTAATCCGCTGGAATTAAGATTGAATGAACCACTTTCGGGACCATGCCGCCCACCCAGATCCATCACAAGATTATTGTTGATAAATGCCCAAACGTCATCATCACCTCTAAAACTAAAGGTGAGATTGTTTCTCATCTCAAACTTCCAATGTAATTCCATTGTAAAAGAATAGTTATGAGACTTTCCTTCATTACCGAAACCTCTATTGTCAAGAGGGAAGAAGTTGGTACTGTCATATACATAAACACCATTTCCGAGTTGTGGACTATGTATAAATGGCAATGAATCATTTATCACAACGTTTATAAATGCCTGATCTGTGGTTGCCGTTGTAGGACCAAGATATGCACCATACCTCTCATCACCATTGTCAACATAACTTGGTACAGTGAAATCACCCTCTGCTCGTGATGGATCATTGGTGAAAGCATCCTTCCAGGGTCTGAACCAGTATTTTAAATATGCACTTCTGTTGATGCTGTCAGTAATTGTTGTTGATACAGGTTTTCTCTCTGCGTCCAGAGTCTTTTGCACCATTCCGGTACGTTTGCCGTTAAAGACGTTCTGTTCAAACTCAGGATTTGTTTTATCGGAATGGAAATCGTAAAATGTTACCGGTACCCAGAGAGTATCGGGAAACCCGGTTTGCGAAAAAGAATTGTTAACGCAAAGTATCATTACCGCGAGGATGGCAAGCACAACTCTTTTCATAGTTGCTCCTTATAACGTGCAAGTATGTTAATAATTTTAACACTTTTTAGCAATATATATGAAAAAATTGAATTTGGGTATTGCTTTCTTTATTATATAGTATTCAAGTTCACAGAAATGCTTCTGTTAATACTCCTATCTAATGAAAAATCAATTTGATATGTTGGAATACAGGACAATTGTTTTCAATGTGACGACAATCAAAAAAAGTGGATCTGCACACATTCACTGGTGGTCATAAAGCGGGTGTCTGACAACAGATGGTGTCCTGGTAGGACAAACTTGTACAGGACATGGTATAACTACCGGAAATTTCACCCCGGGGGAGGTCTGGTTTGGCCCCTCAAGGGATACTTCAAATCAGGTTCTATTTCAAAAAATCTCCGGTACTCATTCCCTCAAACATAATGTTGTCCAACCATAAGTCGGTATTTTTGTTAACGAGGAAATTAATATTACTTACCGCGATATTGCCATCACTCCACTTGACTATCTGTTCCGACGTTGATGTAATTGCGGCAGGAATATCTGATGGTGTTATTGAGTGCTTTTTCCATTGTGATGACAGATCAACCGGAATTTCGTAAATTGTAAATACTGATAATGTACCCACAGGTCTGCATGTGAACTGAACACGTATGATACCGCTTCCTTTTGCCAAAAAAGACAATGCTGTCATCTTCGATAAATCAAACCATGATTTGCTGGTATTGGCATCCTTTGATCCACTGATATCACACCCGATAAGCGCATACGGTGCACCTGACAGGCTGTCTATCTGAAAGATGCAGTGAAGACTGCTGCCGTCATAGCTGTCTGATGATGTGTCCATCGCTGCGACAAGACCGGGTTGTTCAGTTGGAAGAATCTGACTGTTACCGCGATTTGCCTGATCAATAAATGCAAACCAGCTTCCACCACCAAGCAGCGGAGAGAGGCAATTAAAACCATCTCTGGTACTGAAATCATCAAACATTGTCGCAGTAGTTGCATATGTCCGTAATGTATCACCTGAAATTTTCTTATCAACATAAATATCCTGTGATTCAGCCTGATTTGAAGGAATAATCCTGAATAGCTGTTCACCTGCAGGTAACCGTATTGTAAAGGAACCATCACTGTTGACCGTAATTTTCTTATCCAGTCCGAGCACAAGCAGATTACCACCAGCCACAGGTGTCTCGTCACTGTAGATTTTCCCTGAGTATGGTACCAATGTATCAAGAATACAGTTGCCGATATTAATTGCAGTATCCTTGTCTGATATGTAAATTCGTTTCATTGCGACAAGAGAGTCCCTGGTATACAGCTCTACAAGATGGTATCCGGGTGTGATATGTTCAAGTGAAAATGTTCCGCTGTTAGTGCTGACTGTTTTGTTGTGATTTTGTGATGCCACCGAATAGGGAACATAGTCCTGTTTACGGACAATGACAGAAACATTGTCTGCATTCCGGTTATCGGCATATTGTACAGAACCGAAAATTTTTGCCTCACCGATATCGGTACCGGTGCCATTATTTACTACAGGAGAATTCCCGCAGTAGAACAGTATAATGATAAACAGGGAAACTACAATTTTTATATATATCATATATCCTTCTTTTTAACTTTGGCCCGCGGGACCATCTGAATTCCCACCCTGCACACCATATCCGGATTTATATCCTCACGTGCGAGAGCGATAAGTCGTTTACGGAACTCCTGTATTTCAATGCGCATTTTTTCAAACGTCGGCATTGATACACTCATTATGACTGATGAAATACTGCGATCATCAAGAGTGCAGTTGTCAAAAGCCTCAATGTCAAGCTCAAGATTTTTCTTGTGAAACTGGCTCAAAATAGTCGAATTCACACTCGGGGGAGTCGAAAGTATCGGTTCGGAGACAACGAGACCATTCCCATCATCCCGGGGCTTGATAAAACCATTTCGCTGGAGATACTCAATTGCACTTTGAACCTGATCACCTTTGATTGGCGGTATAAGCATTCTTCCAAGAGCGTTATAGTCAACCTTGCCTACAAGGCCGATCAGATCACGCAGGACCGGGTAATACCACTTTTCAAAATACCGCAATTTTTTATCATCAATCGAGTGTGTTGCTTTTTCGGAACGGATTTTTAAAAGCTCCTTCAGCAATACTTCTTTCTTATCAACATTTTTTTCGTTTCCGAATTTGACAAGTGTTGCAAAGAATGCCGATTCTGCAGTGCTCAGGTGTAACGCTTTACAGAAGTTTGCAATGTATTTTGGTGAAAGCTTACGTTCACTGCGAAGTACGCGAAGCAGGTACGTTGAGCCGGGAATATCGGCATCCGCAAGAAATTTTCTGTGTGAATATGTTGTATCGGTCTCTTTGAGATAAGAAAATGCATCATTGAGATATTCACGATAATCAAAGTAATCATACAGGTGCGGCTTACTCAATTCTTACTCCATGTACTTAAAGATTCAGGTACAGGTTGAGCAGTAACTACTCATCAAACGTAACCTCAATCATAATCTCAATCTCATATAACCTGTACCAAATATACAAATAGTAGCCAGATAAACCAACAACTCAATGAAACCGGTACCGGCAGCAAAAGCATAATGTACGGGGGGGGGCTGTATGCTGTTTCCAGGTTTTCCCGATAAAGGGATACCTGAACTCAGAAATTTTACGTCTCGCTACCGGTACCGGTTTCAAAAAACTGTTCGGATGTCTGTCTTTCCTTTGTTTGTAAATATACATAATCTAAATATAATGGCAACATATTTTATGATAATTGAACATACATTGTTCAGGAAAATAGTTACAATATCCTTTTATAATATATAGTTTATCGCATTGTTTGGCTGAAAAAATAAAATATTGTAAAAAAATCAACTAAAATACCTTTTTTACTACTATATTTTATGGCAACATACTTTCGGGGTTTGAACTTTGGCGTTGTATATATTTTGTTGTGTTGTATATATCATTATTGTAAGGAGTGGTTATGCTGTCTGATTGGTCAAAACGATTAGTTGTTGCCGCAACTGTGTTAACGGCTGTGGTTTCAGGTTTCGCAGCTGAATTACCGGGATTCAGGGTTGCAGGACGGTTTCTGTATGATAAATGCGGTGAAAAAGTTATTCTGCGTGGAATAAATAAAATGACTGTCTGGACTGATATTAATGGGGCAAGTTTTCCGGAGATTGCCAAAACCGGTGCAAATAGTGTCCGCATTGTATGGGTAACAACCGGTGATATCGAAAAATTCGACAGCGCTATCAGCAAATGCCGTCAGAATAAAATGATCCCTATGGTAGAGCTTCATGATGCAACCGGGGAGTGGTCAAAACTTTCGACCTGTGTAGACTGGTGGATCAAGCCGGAAGTTGTCAGTGTGATTCAGAAGCATGAGGAGTATCTGCTGATAAATATCGCTAACGAGTGCGGGCAGACTGTTACTGATGCAGACTTTAAGGCCGGGTATACCGATGCCATTACAAAAATGAGAGCTGCTGGTATTCACGTACCGCTTATCATTGATGCCGCAAAGTACGGACAGGATATCAATATTCTTCAGGCAACAGGGCCCGATCTGATCACCGCTGATCCTGATCATAATATTCTTTTATCGGTCCATATGTGGTGGCCGGTTGAATGGGGGTACAGCGATCAGGTGATTACCGATGAAATAAATCAATCGGTAAAGATGAACCTTCCCTTGATAGTAGGAGAATTCGCGCATAGCGGGGTTGGATGCGAAACAACAATTAATTACAAACACATTATCAGTGAATGTCAGAAGAACGAAATCGGCTGGCTCGCATGGGAATGGGGACCGGGTAACAGCGACTGTACCGAAATGGATATGACCACAGATAGCAAATTCGAAACCCTTAGAAACTGGGGACTTGAAATTGCCGTGACAGATCCGAACAGCATCAAAAATACATCTGTAATTCCTAAATTCATGCAGACTGGTATCTGTGAAGGCAGTCAGGTAAAACGGTTTAGCGTTTCTGTTGTGGCTAAAGGGCGCGGAAGCGTTTCGATTTCTCCTAATAAGTCAATGGTTGATTCGGGACAGGTGCTGACCATTACTCCTGTAGCGGATGCCAATAACGAGTTTGTCAATTGGAGCGGAAGCAAAGAGGGTACACAGAATCCGCTCACGGTCACCGTTGAATCAGATCTTACAATAGCTGCCAACTTTACTGATAATGGCCCGGCAGTCGGTGCAGAACTTGCAACAAATGGCGATTTTTCCAACGGTCTTACAGGATGGGAATTTGCAGCCTTTACACCCGCAGTCGGAACAGGTGTTGTCGAGGATGGCATCTTTGTTGCGACTATGACAACAAAAGGTACTGAAGGGTGGTATGGGCAGTTTAAAACAGTAACGCTTGACATTTCAAAAGGAAAATCATACGTTGTGTCGTTCAAAGCAAAGGCCGATGAACCATTCAATCTTGGAACCAATGTCGGTCTCAATGCAGATCCATGGACAACCTATTCGGGGTATCAGAAATTTGATCTTACGACAGAGATGAAAACGTATTCCTACGAGTTTACAATGGGAGAGGCTGATGACCGTAAAGCTCGCATGGTGTTTGATCTTGGTTTACTTTCTGGTAAGATCTATTTTGATGATATCAGTGTGAAACCAATTGATAATGGCAGCCCGGTTAAACGGATGACTTCAGCTCAAGCGTTAAAAACAATGAATGTACGATCAGTGGGTAATAACGTAATTGCAGTTACATTACCACGGGCGGTCTTTGGTACATTTGAGCTGATTTCTGTTTCAGGCAGATCAATTG
>CAYMGX010000091.1:0-16065 GCA_964390065.1 uncultured Fibrobacter sp.
GCCCATTGTTTGATGACAATTCGGGAATTGAAATGTATTCTACAGATAGCTATAAATAATCGGTTATAATCATGACATCATGTACGCAGAAAAGACAACGCAACCGCTACGATGAGGAGTTCAAGAGGAATGCTGTGCGTATCCTTATTGACAGTGGTAAACCGGTCACGACTATTGCAAGTAAACTCGGTATTGAACAGAGTAATTTACACAAATGGAATAAGCGGTATCGTCACGAATTTGTATGCCCTCCCTCTGATGACTCAGAGATTAACAGTAATGAACTCATTTCATTAAAAAAAGAGATTGTTGAAATCAGGGCTACTGTTGAAACGATGCGTAATATTATATTAAAATCACTTGGTGATAAATATCTTTAACCGTATTCGTCAGGATCAGGTTTGCTATTCAGGGGGCATTTAGCGTTGACTGCCAAGCGGATTTGCTGTTATACCATAATGATAATTATTATAGTCAGCGCCACAGTACTTCATGCTACAGAATCCAGCAGCTCAAAATATCCGCTTATATTTTCATGGGAAAACGGTTTTTCCCTGCTTGATTCAGGATATATTTCTGATGGGTTGACTATACTCGACAGCATGTCCCGTGCAGAGTTATCAAATGTCGACAACATTGAACGTTTTACAAGCAAGACATACGCACTTCTTGCACGTCACAAAGCTACATCATCACGACTTTCGGCTGCACTTATAAAGAACAATCTACCAACAGATACTCTCAGTATCTCCACGTTTAAAGCGACACTTATCAGCCGCAAGGTAAACATGCACACCGAACTACCTGCATTCAGTTTCAGCAGCAGCTTTCAGATTGACAAACCAGTTCAGCTTATCTTTGATGGGCTCCGGAACCGTGCACCTCCAATGCTTGCAATGAGCCGGGACATTATTTATTCCGATGTTGATACCCGGCTCACTGATCAGCTCGAATTAAAAAATGATAGTATCAACTGCACAATCTTTATCGATTTCAGTAAACAGACATCCTCTGTCGGCTCATATCTGAGTGAACGGTTTGCCGGAGTATTTGACTCAGTTGACTTTTGTCATGATCTTGACAAATACAATGCACTTTCTTTACGGGGATACAACAGAAAAAATCTCAGTATCGAAAATGGTAAATTTACAGCGATTCTTTCCTTTGATAAAATACTCCCTGATCGTAAACGATCAGGTAAACTTACAAAAAAGGAACCACTCGCAGTTCGATACACAATCATAGTTCAATCTCCTGGCAGTGTTAGAAATTATGCCGAATCCAAGCTTCAATCCATTATTCGCACGCTGTAATATTGTTCAGATGAATCGTTTGAACTTGTTATTGTCTTTATTACAGCCATTGATGACATATTAAAAAGCAAACCACTTGGCTTGATTGTCTTTTTCCTCTTTACTAATTTTTTCAAGAATAACAGTATCATATATCCGGCTGTATCACCCAGCCGGATACTACATAGAACAGTTCATAGCGGAACATCCTTGTCCCAATAAAGTACGTTTCCGTTTATACCGTAATACTGAAATGACTTTCTGTACCACTCATACTATACGATTTGTTTCCCTGCGCGCTGTACTTGATATTGCTTTTGAGCTCATTAAAAAGCTGTTGAATCGACGATGATGTCTCATCCTCGTCATCATCTGAAACTGCCGACTCCAGCGCACTTAACAGATCAGTATAAGAATCAGATTTTGATATTCCCTGTGCACCACCCATCTGTCCCATACCACCTCCTGGTGGAGGTCCCGGAGGAGGACCCATGTTTTTCATATACTCCTCATTTTCAGCTTCACTGACAGACCCGTCGCCATCAGTATCGATATCACTGAACTGTGGACCGTTACCATCCCCGTTCTTTGCAACAGCATTGAACTCATCCTCGCTGATACCGCCGTTACTGTCAGTATCAAGTTTGCTAAACATCTCTGATGCATTCGGGGGTAGAGGGGGTGGTCCCTTAATACCGCCGGCACCATTCATCCGGCTGAATGCAGATTCCATCTTCTGCGCCAGTTTCTTCAAAGCGCTTTCATTCTCGCTCTCGTCAATTTTTCCATCGCTGTTTGTATCCATTTTACTAAACAGCTGACTTATATCTGTCGTACTGCTGCTTCCTGCGATAGCCTCAAGTTCAGATTTATCAATCCCGCCATCACTGTTGGAATCGATCTTGTTGAACATCTTTTGGGCCAACCGGAAGGTCATCGCGGCACGATCATACGACGAACTGTTTACGTTATTAATCATAAAACCTCCAATAATAGTAACTTATAAGCATTAAGTTTATTTGGTGAATGATCACCCGATCACACTGGAACTTGCTCAGATCTAAGAAAACGGTCTCATAAAACTCCTTTTGGTTAAATATGATGGCCAAAGCATAGGTTTTGTAATACCCGATACCGAACTTCACTACAGATTTTCGGCGTCATTCATTGTTTGCTTGATTTTGATTAAAGATGGGAACTTTTTATCGCTTGAATGCGTCAAAGTTACAGAGTAGTAAGTAGCACGTAGCAAGTAGAATGTAGTAAGAGATGAAACTGATATGACAGGTTTAGATGCGAAACATTGCGGGAAAGAAAAAAACAGGATTTATTTTTGTAACAATTGGTGTTTTTATTTATCTAACCGTATTATGATTCAGAAACATAAAACATTGAACCATTTCACATGGCAACAGCAAGTCAGTTTCTTATCAGGAAAGATTTGGTACTTCATGAATGTAAAAATTCTCTCAGTAATCATGCTCATGAGCGGATATGTTTTTTCGCAGGATAGTATTTTGACACTATCGGATGCAATAAAATACACAGTGACTCAAAACACATCCACACAATTATCCATTAACCAGATTGACCAAAGGGATATTGCTCTCAAATCTGAACAGTACGGAAGACTTCCGGATGCCAGTGCATCATTATCGTCATCGATGGGTGGCAGGATTGGTAATGAAGCAGAATGGAGTAGTTCAACTGATGCTTCAATAGGGGCATCATACACCTATACACCATCAACTGGTGCAACGATAAAATCGCTCAAAGCGCAATCGGATGCGTCACGACATTCGTATAAGCAAACAGTCAACGATTTAACTGCAACTGCAGTGAGTGCGTATATCAAGGCGTCCTATGCCAGGAAAGCTATTGCAATTGCCAAAAACGACCTTGATTATCAGAAGTCAAAACTGTCGCAGATAGAAGAGTTTAAGAACGCCGGTAAAAAATCGATCTCAGATGTCTTACAGCAGCAGACCGCTGTTGCTGAAAGTGAAGCATCACTGCTTACTGCAGAGCAAACATTTGGTAAGGCAATGCTGTCGCTCTACAACATCGCCGGTATCGATATCCATAGCACCATGTCAATCGACACTAACGAAATAGCGGTTCTGCAGTCCCGATTCAACCCGCAGAACAGTGATGGTTTAAAAGAATTACTTATTGACTCAATACCACTGATTCAGTCGCAGCAGCAATTGGTACATTCTTCTCAATTCAGAATTAAGAGTATGCATCTGGCGTATGTCCCATCAATAAAGGGATCTGCAAGCACCGGAGTCGGTTATGGAGGTCTTCTTGGTGAAGAGCACGATATAAGTGATCCAACCGGACGTTTATCCCTAAGCCTGTCGTACCCGCTTTTTGATCAGTACAAACGCAAGCTTAACGTGAGCAGAGAAAAGTTGTCACTACAAAGCGCACAATTACAGTTGACAGAGCTGGAACGCAAAGTAAAACTTCAATATGAGCAGTTCAACTATGATCTTCAATTTGCACGCAAGCAGCTTACTGTGGCACAGATACGCTTGACCGCAGCAAAACAGTCTCTTGACGCAATCAATGAGCGCTACAACGCAGGCGCATCAACACTTGTCGAAGTGGCAATGGTCAATACGAGTTATCTTGGTGCCATAAATTCACAACTGTCCGCTGAGTCATCACTGCTTTCAGCTTATGTAAACCTGCTTCAGGTTCGCGGTGATGCAGCATCATTTTTTAACAGCCCGGCAGGCACACGTTAGGAAACAGTATGAACGCAAAATTTATTTGGGGTACAGGTATTACAGTTGTCGCTGCAGCCGCAGCCCTGTATTATTTTACATCTGACAAGTCAAACGGGAAAGTAACCTATAAGACATCCGAAATAACCATTGGCAGTATTCAGAATACTATTTCAAGTACCGGCACATTAAATCCTGTAAGTACTGTTGAAATCGGAACCCAGGTCAGCGGTACGATTGAAAAAGTCTATATCGACTATAATGACATTGTCAAAAAGGGACAGATCATCGCCGAAATCGACAGACAGCCACTGCTTAGTAAACTTGCACAGTCAAAAGCATCTCATCTTAGAAATGAAGCACTTTATGATCAGGCAAAATCTACCTACGATCGCAATTCTCTGCTTCACTCAAAGGAACTGATCTCCGATGAGGAGTTTCTTTCATCAAAGTCATCATACCTTGCTCAAAAGGCATCACTTGAGGTATCAAAAGCTGATGTTGAGAATGCACAGCTTAATTTAACCTATGCAACGATAAAATCACCTGTCAACGGTACCGTTATCAGGAAAAACGTTGAAGTAGGCCAGACGGTAGCAGCAAGTTTAAGCTCTCCAACGCTCTTTATTATTGCCGAAGATCTGAGCAATATGCAGATAATTGCCGATGTTGATGAAAGTGATATCGGCAGAATCAGGAATGATCAGGATGTAACATTCAGTGTACCAGCCTATCCCGATAAGGTGTTCAGCGGTAAAGTAAGCCAGATCCGTTTACAACCTGAAACTGTTTCAAATGTTGTAACGTACAATGTTGTTATCAAGACAACAAATAGTGATGGTATTCTGCTGCCCGGAATGACTGCCAATATCGATTTTGTTGCCGAGAAGGCCGATAGTGTTCTTATGATACCCGCAACCGCATTGCGTTTTAAACCCTCAGAGGCAGAAATGGCCAAAGCCAGAGCGAAACGTGAAAATGAGCAGCAGGCAAAACAGAACGGAAATGATGAAAGCGGACTCAGACCACCACAGGGAATGGATTGGAACAAAAACGGGGGTAATGGTACTGATTTTAAAAAACGTTCGGAAAACCGGGGAACAATCTGGATACTAAACGGCAGTAATGAATTACGTTCTGAGTTTGTGCGCCTGGGTATCAGTGATGGAACCAATACAGAAATAAAAGGCCGTCAGATTGAACAGGGTATGAAAGTTATTACAGGAACCGTAAGCATTAAAAAAGAAGCAAAACAATCAAAATCACTCTTTGGTCCTCCGAAATCGAATAGTAACAGGCCATCATCCCAATCTGGCAGAAACAGTAATAACATGCCGCCTCCGCCACCGGGAAGGTTTTAATGAAAGCACTGATTTCAATCAGCAAATTAACAAAAGTATATCAAATGGGTGATGTCTCAGTAAATGCACTGCGAGGTGTTGATCTGATTATTGAGCAGGGAGAATTTGTAGCGATCATGGGGATGAGCGGTTCTGGTAAATCCACATTGATGAACATTATCGGATGTCTTGATATACCGACAAACGGAAGCTATTCATTGCTTGATAAAAATATAGGTTCACTGTCACGCCGCGAACTTGCAGATATCAGAAATGAACACATCGGATTCGTTTTCCAGAATTTCAGTCTGCTTGCACGAACCACTGCAATAGAGAACGTAGAGCTTCCCATGCAGTATCACCATGCGTCAACAAAGACCGATACTAAAGCACTTGCTAAAAAAGCACTTACACAGGTTGGTCTGAGCGACAGGATACACCATTTACCAAATCAGCTCTCCGGCGGACAGCAGCAGCGTGTTGCAATAGCACGTGCAATTGTCAACAACCCACCGCTTATTCTTGCGGATGAGCCAACGGGTGCTCTTGACACAAAAACTTCCGATGAAGTTATGGAATTGTTTACATCACTTAACAAAGAGGGTAAGACTGTGATCCTCGTTACTCATGAGCACGAAATTGCACAGTATGCAAACAGGTTGATCATGATGCGTGACGGGCAGATTGTGAGTGATGAAAGTATTAAGAAGCGGCCTCACCCCCCAGCCCCCTCTCCGCAAGCGGTAGAGGGGGAGTAGAAAATTTCCTGTTTCCCCCTCTGCCGCTTGCGGAGAGGGGGTTAGGGGGTGAGGCGCCCCAATTTCCAAATGGAGTATAAATAAATGCGTTTGTCAAAATTACTACTTACATCAAGCAAGAGTATACTGCGAAACAGGGTGAGATCTTTTCTTACCACACTTGGTATTATTATCGGTGTTGCATCGGTGATTATCATGGTCGCAATTGGTAAGGGTGCACAGCAGGATATCAGGGATCAGATTCAATCCATGGGCACCAATATTATTATGATCATGCCGGGTTCCTCAAGTTCAAGAGGCACATCACTTGGCTCCGGAAGCCGTCAGTCGCTGACGCTCAAGGATGCAGACAAACTTAGAAACATTGAATCACTGATTGCAGTATCGCCATTATCACGGATCAGTTCACAGGTGATTGGAGGAAGCGGTAACTGGCAGACACAGGTCTACGGAGTTGATCCTGACTACCTGACAATCCGCGAATGGAGTGTCAGCAGTGGCGATATGTTTACAAAGAAAGATATCGCGACATCATCGAAGGTAGCAGTTATCGGAAAAACCATCGCTGATCAGCTTTTCGCAGATCAGGATCCGATTGGTCAATCTATTCGTATCGGTAAAGTCCCTATGAAAATCGTCGGCATTCTTGACGAAAAAGGTCAGAATGCGATGGGTCAGGATCAGGATGATATCATCCTTGCACCGGTCAGTACGGTTCTTAACAGAATGAGCAGGCAGCGTTATATCAACCAGATTATGGCAAGTGCAAGCTCTATGGATATAATCACAGATGCATCAGTAGAAATCGAATTTATTCTCCGGGCAGCGCACAACATTTCTGATGGTGATGATGCCGATTTTCAGATACGAACACAGGCTGATATCATGACCCGCGCAACATCCACCGCCCGCACGATGACGATCCTGCTTGGAGCGATCGCGGGTGTTTCTCTTTTTGTCGGAGGCATCGGGATCATGAATATTATGCTGGTATCGGTCACTGAGCGTACAAGAGAAATCGGTATACGCATGGCAATTGGAGCAAGGGAATCCGATATATTATTCCAGTTTCTTATCGAGTCAATCGTTTTGAGCAGCATGGGCGGTATTATCGGCATTCTTATCGCCCTTGGAGCAATATGGGGTGTAACCAATATTATCGGCTTTAAAACATCAATTGACATAGCGACAATATTCCTCGCGTTTATTTTTTCAGGAGCGGTTGGGGTGTTTTTCGGGTTTTATCCTGCACGAAAGGCGGCGAGACTGAATCCCATTGAGGCTTTAAGGTATGAGTGATAATGTTTGATTGAGGGATTGTTTTACTATTTTATTTGACATTTAATACTTGTCATTCGATATTTTTTAATTGTGATAATGTGGTGCTTTTATTGTATTCCCGATATTTTCTGTGTATTACAGGTCAACTTTCCATTTATTCAGGTTCTTGTTGCTGCTAAAAT
The DNA here is from genome assembly GCA_964390065.1 of uncultured Fibrobacter sp. Classification (GTDB taxonomy): domain Bacteria; phylum Fibrobacterota; class Chitinivibrionia; order Chitinivibrionales; family Chitinispirillaceae; genus JAAZBG01. The sequence goes on from CAYMGX010000091.1 coordinate 7,586, forward strand.
CTTTAAGAACAGTCTCCTTGTCGTCTTTTGTTATGGAAGCGAAGGTCCACTGAGTTCGTGCGCCACCGGGATGCCGGCTAACGGTATGAATGAACTTTATCGGAAAAAAATTGATATAGCCGGGTCTGACTTCAAAATTGACATCCATTTTGGTTTTTACGTTATTGAGTGTTCCGGTAGCCCAACCACCACCCTGGGTTTCCAGGACACGCTGAGTCAGGTATACAAAATTATACGAATCAACAGAAATTTTCTTTCCGACTGCATACTTCAACCCTTGCTTTATAAAGAGATTCTCTTTGCTATTCGGGACATTCAGAAGGTAAGCAGTCTCAATACCCGAATGTATATGATGAGGGTTGTGGGATTCAATAACTACTATCAAAAGTGTTTGATCCGGATTTTGCAGGGATGGCACTGTTGACGAACAGGATATCAGTGCTGCAATTGAAAGAATTGACAAGAAAAGCATTATGAATCTGCGGGATGTACGAATCATTGAATTATCTCCATACTAAGATCTCTTTAATTGTTTCTTATTTCTGTTTTATAAAATTTATCATCCTTAGTTAAACCGGAAATATACTGTCAGATAGTGATCAGGAACAACATTTTCCGTTGACTGCTACAAAGTTTCAGCCATTCCTGACTGCACATTACTCAGGAACCTTTTGATTTTCTCCGGGTCTTTTTGATCAGGTTTTGTTTCAACTCCAGTTAATACATCCACGGCAAAGGGCTGTGCCTGCTCAATTATCGAAAGAATATTATCAGGAGTAAGCCCACCGGCCAATATAACAGGTAAAGAACTCTCTTTTTGTATTTTTTTAAACACCGTCAAGTCAACCACAACTCCCGTTCCACCTGGCATAGATGCTGTATATGAATCTATCAATATAGCCGATATTCCGCTTTTTTCAAGCTCCTTTACTGCAAAATAAGGATCGGTAATTTCAAAATCACAATTACCTTCGCTATCCATACGTAAAGCTTTGATCACTTTAACTCCCTGCAATTTTAACTTTTGAGATATTTCTTTCACCTCGCAGAGCGTTTCTTTATAATGAAGCTGAACAACATCCGGGCACGTTTCATTAACTATATCCAGGACCTTACCCACCTCACCGCCTGTGACTACACAAGTACTTACAAAAGGAGGCGCCTGTCCAATAAGTTCACGGGCAGTGTCAATAGTGAGATTCCATGGCACGTGGACAGGATATTCAACTACAAAACCCAGGATATGGACTCCAGCTTGAACACATAAATCCACATCTCTGCGGTTCATTAAACCGCAGATTTTAACACGTGTCATATTTTACCTTCTGGCCTCACTTAAGGTTTTAAACATTCCCACTGGATCCTTTGCCCTTAGGATTGCAGTCCCCACAAGCACAGCATGTGCCCCTGAAGCTATGGCTCGAGATACATCCGCTTCTGAAGCAATTGAACTCTCACTAACCAGTAAAGCTCCCTTTGGAGCTAATTTTGCCAACTTTTCTGTGGTATCAACGTTTCCATCATCAGTTTCCAGTTCAATTATGTTCCGGTTATTTATACCTAAAAATGTCAACTTCAGCTCACTGACTGCTAAAATTTCAGATTCATTATGAGTTTCCACTAAAGGCTCCAGGCCCAGGACAAGGGACTCTTCTACAAGGTTCATAAGCTGGCGTTTTTTAAGCATGGAAGCAATCAATAATATCCCTGAAGCTCCAATTTCAGCTGTCTCTACCAATTGTTCACGGCTGGTAACAAAATCTTTACGTAAAACCGGCGCTGAAACAGCCTGAACAATTCTATTTAGCAATTCAGACGAACCACCATAGTGTTCTGATTCTGTCACAACCGAAATAACAGGCGCCCCTGCTGCATCAAGGCTCATTGCTATAGCAACAGGATCCCGGCCCATGAGCAGATCTCCTTCACCAGGTGACTTGCATTTGATATCGGTTATAACGGGTATTTTTCCTGAACGATATTTATTCCATAGTGATGAGGAACATTTTGTGTATGCCGCAGCCCCGGCATTAGTTAAATTTTCCATTTCATTCCACTGTTCTATAATCATGTGATGCTGTTTTAAGCTGATTCAATTTACTTTGTGCAGCTCCACTATCGATAATTTCATTTGCAAGCTTTATTCCTTCTTTAAAGGAACCGGCTTTATAACCTATCATTAAAGCACCTGCAGCATTTAAAACAACTGCATTGCGGCGTGGGCCCTTGTCTTTTCCCGAGAAAACATTCGTGATCATGACTGCATTTTCCTCAGGAGTTCCTGTCGCAATTTCGTCAAGAGTACAACGGGATAATCCAAAATCCTCAGGGGCAATTTCGTAAGTGGTAATAGTCCCGTTATTGAGCTCATTTATTCTGGTTTTCCCAATAAGTGAAATCTCGTCCAAACCATCTAAACCATGTACAAACAGCCCTCTCGTATAACCTATGGATGCAGCAACTTTAGATACAGTATCTAAAAGTTCCGGCTTATAAATCCCCATAACATGCCTGCTTGCTTTAGAAGGGTTAATCAATGGTCCGATTATAGTATAAAATATGGTCTTGATACCTAAGTCTTTTTCCGGCGGAAGAACCTTACCCATAACCGGATGAAACAAAGGTGCATAAAGAAACGCGATACCTACATCTTCAATAAGTTTCTCGACACTTTTAGCGCTTTGTTTAATTTCAATACCCAGAGCCTCCAATACATCGGCACTTCCTGAAAGGCTTGATATTGAGCGGCTTCCATGTTTTGCGACCGGGATACCTGCTGCTGCTGCTACGAAGGCTACGGAAGTTGATATATTAAAGGTGCTTAGACCGCCACCGGTACCGCATGTATCCATTAATTCATCATCTACTTTAGGAAATATATGAATACAATTGTCACGCATTGCCCTGGCAATGGCTGTTATTTCTGTTAATGTAGGCCCTTTCATTAATAGAGCCACCTGAAATCCTGCAATCTGGACGTTACTAAGTTCGTCGTTTTTTATTGTAACAATCAAACTATATGCCTCTTCCGCTGTCAAATCCTCTCTTGCTGTCAATTTCTTCAATACATTTTTAACCATTTCTCATGCCTCCTCATATGTTGCATTTTACCAATGCTGATTTTTAATCATCTTCAATATCTACTCTGACTTACACTATTGTTTTGTAAAAAATTGCTTACATACTCCGCGACGTAAGGGACACACTCCATGCCATACTCTACAACAGTTACTTCTATCTTTCCTCTTCCTGAAAGGCAGATTTCCTTTGTGGGCTGATCACCCGTTGAAAAAACGCTTTATATCGGCACAATTGCTTGATCACAACATCTTCCCATTGTTCTCTTTAGTCTACTTTAAAACTAAATGTTGGGGCAAAGGAGCTGCAAAACAATAAAAAAAAGCTAAAAAAGCTGATACTCTTCATAGTTCCCCGCAGTTGTCAGCTTCGTTTCTGTTTTGCACATTTGTTTGTAATAAAAAAAGGTCGATACATGTTGGCAGTGTTTTAAAGTTTTTTCAATGATAGAGACCCAAAGTCTTTTCTATTAATAACAGAGTAGAAGTAGAATGGTCGTATGGTTTCAAGATGTCGAATGTTAAGGATTCGTTAACGCAGTTATTTCGTTACGTTTCCAAAACCGCTGATGAAAAGCAGCCCCAGTAAAAGTTTAATCAATCGTTTGAGGTTGTGATTGTAATTCCAGTCTACTGCGTATCAATTTTGTAATTTCCTCTTTGAACTTGTACAAGAAAAAATGTCCATCATCAAAACTGTAATACTCGCATTTTTTTGAAGAGCATTCTTGCCAGGAATCAATTTCATGCGGTAAAACAGCAGAATCCTGGTCACCGGTAAGCACTGTGATGCCGCAATTGATTTTCACAATCGGCTGGTTTTGATTATACGTTTCAACAATCATGCAATCAGACCGTAAAATAGGCAAAAGATAATTCTTTAGTTCCTCATTTTCCAGAATGTTGGCACTAAGTCCTCCTATTTCAGAAAACTTCTCTATAAGCTCATGGTCGGGTAAGGTATGCAATCGGGTATTTGATTTTTTTAGATAGGGTGCAAATCGTCCCGAAAAAAAGATATGGACAGGTTCTGATTTTGCATGAGATCTGAATTTTCTTACGAGTTCGTAAGCGAGTACAGTACCCATGCTATGCCCAATTATTGCATACGGCATCTCATCCAACCCGGCAGAAATTTTCGAATACACATCGCTAACAGCTTCGTCCATGCTACTATAAAGTGGCTCGCTGTTGCGCTTGCCTCGCCCGGAGAGCTCAATCGGGTGAAGATCAATATCTCCTCCCAAGAGTCGTTTCCAAGCCAGAAATACCGAAGCTGCCCCTCCCGCGTGGGCAAGGCAATATAAACGTACTTTTACCATTTTGTATGACCTTGTATACTGGCAAGTGGTGCTACATTAATTTGTCAATTTTTAAAATTTAATTATTGTAGTCACACCCCTTGATTGTTGATCAATAAGTTTACGTCTGATTACCTTTTTTAACCTGTTCATTCATAAGGGAATAAAAGTCTTTAACTGTTTCTATAGTTGCAACTGACGAAAGTGGAATCTGAACTCCATACGTTTTTATCAAATGCATCCCGAGACTAAAAAATGCCAGAGAATCCATTCCAAGATCTGCATATAGATTAGTATCCTCATTTATTTCAACTTTCTCAATTCCAGTATATTCGGATACTTTTTCAAGAAAATCAGTCCATTCGATTTTATTGCTCATAATTACCTCCACAAACGGCTGCTTTACACATTGGAAGCGCCTTTTAAATATTTAAATTGTACTTTGCCAATATCCCGCGGGATCTCATCTGTTATAACTACCTGATCAGGAACTTTGTAAGCTGATAGCTTTCCTTGACAAAACTTTAGAATTTTTCCTCTTGTGATTTCACAACTCTTTTTTGGCTGAATATGTGCGATAATCATTTCACCTAATAATTCATGTTTTTGTCCCATCACCGCTATAGCTTCAATTTCAGAATGTGTCAAAAGAAACGCTTCAATTTCTTCCGGAATTACAAGATTTGATCCACGCTTAATTACCCGTTTAGCCCTCCCGGTAAACCGAACTCTTCCATCAGGAAGCTTCTTTCCAAGGTCCCCGGTATTGAACCATCTCAAACCATCAAAGTATCGAAGTTTTTTGGTTGTCTCTTCTTCATTCTTGTAGTATTCTGTTATCAATGCATCGGTATGAATAAAAATAGATCCTATTTCTCCACATTCAACCTCATTTTCAGCCTCGTCTAATATTCTCATTTTTGTAAACGGTAGTGGTTGAAAATCACTTGGATCAACATGTCGGTCATATTTTGAATCCCATACAACCATAGTCCCGGACTCTGATGAACCGATTATATTAATCACTCTGATATTAAGTTTTTCATAAAATACTTTTGCAATTTCTACCGGTAGAACTTCTCCAGCAAAATAACTGATACGTACACATGATAAATCATATTTGTCAAAGTCAGGAACAGATATCAGAATCTTAGCCAAAGTAGCAGTTAGTTGTATGACTGTTATCCTTTTTTCCGACACAAACTTTAAAAATGCCGCAGGTTCAAATAAGCTTTGATACATTACAGTCCCACCATTTAAAACCATCTGAAGACCCATTCCAAATCCACCCTGATGGTATAAAGGCATCCCAAGCAGCATTATATCTGAATCATTAAAACCCAGGTATTTTCCCATGTCAAGCTGCGACTGGTAAAATCCTATGTGAGGTACCGCGATTACTTTGGGATTTCCAGTACTACCGGAAGTACATGCAAGCATGAGCAGATCATTTTCATTGGGTTGATGTACGTAACCCGAGTTGTTCAACTCAGAGAATTTCAAAAAACTCTCAAATGACATAATGCCTTCTGATCTGTCTTCAGGATCAACACAGATAATAGTCTTAAGATCAGGTATGCTATGTCTTGCTTTTTGAAGATTTTCAATGATCTTGTTTGACCTGTATGAGGTCGCAACAAAGCAAGTTTGAATGTCTGTGAGTGTCATTAGTCTAACCATCTCCCACTCACCGATCTGGGGATCCAGTGGTACTGGTCGGGCTCCAATTTTTACTATTGCCCAAAAAAGTACATACCACTTTATAGAATTGGGCATAAGAATCGCTACCGTTTGACCAGGGACAACTCCCATTGAACGCAGCGCATTTGACACTTTATTAACGTCATTAATAAATTGTTCATAAGCAATTTCTTCATTATCAACAACGACCAACGACTTTGACGGAAATTTTACAGCGTTACTTTTTATTATGGAATAAATATTTTCTTTACTTATTTGTGTCATCTCATTCTCTCCGCTACCCAATCTGCAACAACAAGTTTTATCCAGTGCATCTGCTCTCCAACCGGCATTGTGTGCGTAACAACCTGTTCATTGGAAAACACAGGCTTTTCATCAATAATAATTTTTTCTTTCTCACCTAAAGCTCTGTCAAGAAACTGAGAAGCCATTTCAAGTGTCATCCAGTTATCATGTTTACCATGAACAAACAAATAGGGAACCTGTATATTTCCAGTTACAAAGTGCTGCATTTCCATCATAAATTCATGTCCTGGCAGATTTCCTGTCTGCACTTTATACCAATCCCCCTGCTTCATCCATTGTGGTGTTCTGGATTGGTCAAGTTGTGCAACCAAAAGAGGAAAAAGGTTTACACACAAGGAATATCGTTTGTCCATACTTGCAGCTTTAAACGCATATCCTCCGCCCATACACATTCCGTAAACACCAAAAGCATCCGTTTTTAAGTCATCACGTTTTTCCAGAACATCTGGGATCTTAACAAATGCTAAATCTAAATTTTTTATCCGGCATCCTACACTATACTTAAAAACCGCCTCACCATTTCCAGGCATGTCTGGTACAAATACTGCAATACCTCTATCCACCAGAGGCCTTGCAAGATTATGCATTTCTTCCTTACAGCTTCCCATGCCTGAATGAATAATCACACATGGACTTTTTTCTGTACCTGATTTTAATGGATGATGAAGATATCCTGGTATTGCATTCTCATTGTCAAGTTCAATTTCAATATACTCAACCTTGGATTCATAATATTCCATGGTTTTTTTATAGTAATATGCATACTGATTATATATTCTTTTCTTTTCGTCAATAGATGCAAAATTAATTAAAAAACATGCATAATAGCACTGTGTTGCAAAAAAATAAACATCTTTTGCTGTCCTGAAATTTCCACTTTGCGCTGCATTTTCAGCAATAAGCGTATATTTTCCCGCCTTCTTTTCCCACTCTGAAAGCCAGGCTTTCTCTAATGAGCGCATGTTTGGATGATTCATTTTTTCAACATTCGAAACCACGTACTCCACATCAATAGGATTTACCCCATATATTAAGAGCCTGGTTATTACTGGATTAAAGAGTCCACGAATTGACCATTCCATAAAAAATATCACTCCTGCATTTAAATTATATCACCTATTGCTTGTTATCTGTTGCTTGTTACTTCCAGGACACCTTGGTTTACCATTTATAAAACGCCATGCGTTAATTTCGCTTACTTCAAAGAAATTAATGTATAATCGGGCTGGATCTATTCTAATAGTCTGCTTTAAAATTTCCAATATTCCATTGCATACGTCTTCATAGACCTTCATGTCAAACATCGATACAAATTTGAGATCGACAAAAGCTGCTGCATCAGAGCTGTTTGCCATGAACATGTCATGATATGAATGGAAGACCATTATATCTGTTTTGGGTTTTCCCATTACCGTCGCAACCAAATGCACGATAGAAGTTAACATAAATTCTTTTTTATCTTCATTTATAGATACATTCATGGTAATTTGTACTATTGGCATCTAACCCTCTTTTATCTGATGTAAATTTCAAGTTGCACTAACACTTTATCGTTTAGAGATATTGAGATATATGCCGATGGCTAAATTTGATAGGAATTATCAAATTTATTCAATTGGGGGGTCATCAATTATACATTTTTTGGAGGAAATATGCAATTAAAAAATTCATATACCAATGATCCAAGAACTGATTCATCGATCACTTACATTGCTAAATGTAAAGATACCATACCCTGTACTTGTCAATACAGTTTTTAAATTCTACAAGGATCTCCAGCGTTGCATTCTAACGTTCTTCACATCCGACGAAAGAGGAATATCATCATTATTTAGATATAAGCAAAAATTTTTCCCCACTAATCCAAAGCTCACTTACGAAACTTTAGCTTTTTGAAACAGCTGTGCTTAATTCTGTCAAGCGAATAACTTCTGATTTTCCTGTAAAGCACCTTTAATGTAGTATTTCTAAGCAACAGTATAACAATAAAGTTGTAAAGTACATTTGCATAAAGATGCGATGTCTAACTATTCTTTTCAATTGTGTGATTGGACTCTGCACCACTCCAGAGACTTTGTCTTTTTCCAGTTCAATC
>CAYMGX010000092.1:0-3284 GCA_964390065.1 uncultured Fibrobacter sp.
AAGCTTTAATATTTAATACACCATTCAGGACTCGAACCTGAGACCCACTGATTAAGAGTCAGTTGCTCTACCAACTGAGCTAATGGTGCATAGATTCTCCGTAAGTGATCCATAAAATATAAAACGACAATGGAAACGTCAACAAAAATAAGACAAAACTATTAATTATTCAATTCTCGTTTTCAACCTTAATCTCAACTTATATCTGTTTATTGCTTCGCCACCCGGTACGCGTCACTGGTCACTTTTCCACACAAAAAAAAAGGCAGTGAAACACTGCCTTTTTTCAACAATCGCATATCAAAATAATACTTACTTGTTTTTTCTACGGAAGAACGCAAGTGAGAGAAGGCCGAACCCAATGAGTGACAACATTGTAGGTTCCGGTACATCCTTAACTTTAAACGTGTATTTCTCGATTTCACCCTGCAGTGTTGAAAGTGGACTTGTTGCTGTGAATGCCTTCCAGTCTGCTGCAGTTGGAATATAAAACCTTTTCTCGGTAGCCACTTTGTCTGATTCGTTTACAAAAGTGACATTCACTGGTTTTGAATCATCAACGAGCTGTCTTAAATCATCACTGCACATTGTACGGGCAACCAGTTCGTATGTACGTGCTTCAGAAAATGTAAAATCGAATTTCATCGAACCCAACAGCTCTGGTTTTCCTGCAGTTTGATCTGCTTTTGAACTGTTAACAACGTTTCCGTCATAGTAACGATATTTTGTACCGTTTTTCTTAACATAGTTACCATTTTCAGAGAGAAGCCATTCACCTTTTACTTCTTCAGTACCATCAATCCAGACTTTAGCAACATCTGAATAGTGTGTACCCTGGAACTCTTTCCAGATATCTACTCTGAAATCAACACTTTGGCCAACTGCGAACTCTGTGACGTCGGTCAAATTCGCCCATGATGTTCCATTGTCAAGAGAATAAAACACGCCGTTATCAGAATTGGTGTTTGCACCATCTTTAATGGTTTCTTTTCCAATGCTTTGCCACTTTGTTGTTGAATGAATAACATCACCAAAACTGGTGCCTGCCAATACAGCACTTATTGCTGCGGTTGCGATAAAGAGTTTCTTTAGTATCATAGTGCCTCCAAAAAAAAACGTTGAGATCTACTGTGAAGCAACAATCATGCCGTAAGTAAGATATTTTAACAGATGAATAAATTTGAGTCTGTAATATGCTTGAATCTGCGTGTTTTGTGTCATTTTTTCAGAGGGATTTCATGTGGAGCTCTCAACCAGCAGCTTGAAACTGAATATTAGGTGTAAAGAAAGTCGACAGGTGTCTGCTAAAGAGATTAAAAAAGAGGCAGGTATAAAACGACTACCTCTTTTGTGGATTTAGTAATAAAAATCATTTACGTCTTCTGATTGATCTCATGCCTGCAAAGCCAAGGAGTCCAAGTCCAAAGAGGGAAAGGGTTGCTGGTTCCGGTACATTAAAATGCGGATTCGCTTTACCGGGCTCATAGGTAAGTGAAAGAGTGGCATAGTCCAGAACTGCAGCCCATGGATATGCTTCCTCCATCACATTTAGTGAGAGTGTGAATCCTGATGTTCCGCTAAGTGAAGCAATGACTGACTGGCTAAGTGCGAATGTTGTTGTTGACCATCCAATTAATTCTGATGTACTACCGTTAGCTACAGCTCTCTCCCAGGTATCAATATTTCCGCCATTTGTTCCTTGAAGCGATCCTGCATATACTCTGTTTTCACTACCGAAATCAAAATAAACATGAACTAAATCTGACGGGTCAATATCCCAGGCTCTGATGCTGATACTACCGGTAAGAGCAGATTCGATTTCGTTTGGAAGTATATAATTCCAATCGATTCGCCCTTTGCTGTTTGTCGCCTGTTCAAATTCGTCAGATCCTTGTTTGAACACATAGTAGTCAAAATTTGTTGCTACATCAAAGCAGCTGCGTCTGGCTGCAAAGTCCTTATCTCCAGCTGTTGATTCAAATGTAATAGGTGTTGACATCACATTTAATGATAATGCCAGGACTGCAATGGATGATAGTAAATACTTTGTCATTTATGACTCCTGTGGGGAATAGTTAAATGGTAATTTAAGCCTTCAATAAGCAATCAGTGTGCCGTTTAATTAATTATATTTAAAGGTCATTAAACAGTATTGTTAATTGACAAGTAACAGTTAAGTGTAATTTTTTTCGACACACAGATACTTTCGCTTACACTTAACAGTTTGACTGGAAGTTTGTCTGTAATAAAAAAGTAACTGAAATTCGTGTTGAAAAAACGATGTATCATACGTAGGATATTCCTTATGACCAGACACAAAAATGTTTACAAAGAGAATGCATTTAGAGATGCCTTCACAAAAAAAGAAGTTGTTGCAGGGTTTATTGAGCAGTTTTTGTCACCGCAAATAGTACAGCAAACAAATCTTGAGTCACTCGAACTATTGCATCATAGTTTTGTCAATGCAAGCAGTGAATTATATTTCTCAGATCTTCTTTACACCGCTGAAATTACCAGTCATCGTTCCTATTTTTACTTTTTATGTGAACTGGAACCCTATTCAAATGAGATAATCAGGTCGCAGTTACTGAGAATAATTGTGCATTTTCTTGATACCTTTGCAAAGTCGGAATCTGAACATAAAAAATTCCCGGTGTTATACCCTGTGGTGTTAAATTTCCGGGATGGAGAATGGTCGAAGGTCCGATCTATTAAGGAATTGTTCAGTGATTCGCGTGGGGTACAACAGTTTATACCGGAGTTTGTTTTTAATGAGTTTAATTTAATCGAAATCCCGGAACATCTGATCAAGGGACCGCAGCCACTTCAACAGCTATTAACCGTATCCAGGCAGGCACTGAATTCTGATGACTGCCTGCAGTGCATGCCGAAAATTGTCGATCGCGTTTTTGACTCATATCTCGATTTTGATAAACAACTTAAAAGCTTTGACTCTACTGTTGCTTTTATTGCAAATACAATCAAGCCCGAAGATATAAAAACACTTCAGGAAAAGATTCAATATTCGTTTGTTCAGGAGGATGCTGCGCTGTTAAAAAAAATCTATGATCGCGGTGCTACTGATGGTGTCGGGAAAGGATTGGCTATTGGTGTGAAACAGGGTATGGAAGCAAAAGAGGCTGAGATTATCAGGAATCTGGTATCCAGAGGGTTTGATGAAACCACTATTGCAGAGATTGTCGGTAAGCCTTTGAATCAAATAAAAGATGTCAGCTGCCTTTCCTGCTGCGCGTTATTCTGAATAAAAAAGGCGATTCACAATT
>CAYMGX010000092.1:3384-15746 GCA_964390065.1 uncultured Fibrobacter sp.
TTTTTATCTCCGGGATTGATTCGCTCAGGTGAATACCCTACGAAAAAGTCGGATTTCCATTTCATTCCAGAGAATTTCTCAAGGACTGGTACGCATTCGTCTTCGGTGACGCCAGGGTACACCGTTGATTCATAAACAACAACTGCACCTTTCTGAAGGTTTTTACCTACAGTCTCTGACGATTTATAGAGCGGTGTAAGATCCGGATTTTTGTGGTCATCAATTGGCGTAGGCACTGCAACAATAATAAAATTGGCAGTTTTAATATCCTGCGGGTTTGATGAATACGTTATTGATGAGCTTTTGAGCGTTTCTGTGGAAACTTCATTTGTCGGATCAACAAAATTCCTTAACGTTGCAATACGCGATTCTTTTATATCGAACCCTATGACAGGGAAATATTTCGCCAGCTCAACAGCAAGTGGAAGTCCGACATACCCGAGGCCAACGACGCAGATTTTTGGTTCAAACATGTGATATCTCCTGAATTAGTATTCTTATAAACAGTTGTGAGTAATGTCAAATTTTGTTGCGGTTTCGAAACGACAATTTTCTATGAAAGAGGTAAAATAGTCCGCTTTTGAAATTCATAATTGTCAAATTTACAAAACATATTTTGAACGGATCCAGTTTTAAATTATAAAATACATTGTCGGGATATAAGAGGTAAATATATTACGAATGGAATTTCTATATTAAAAATATAATGGTAAATAATTATGTACTTTTTTTCATATCATTAAAAAGGAAAATGAGTTTATAGATTTGTACTTTAATAAATTCAAGTACCAGTTCTCTCAAATAAAACTGGTCATTTGAACCTGCAAAGAAAATTGATACTGAGTTATTGTTTAAAAAGTGTTTGAAACTCATCATTACTCTTCGGCTATGACAATGTGAAGAAACAAGAATAATAGAATTGTATTTTTGAAGCATGAAATAATTTGAAAGAACCTCTGCTTCGGTCATTGTTCCAAAAAAACCATTCTTTACATTAAAAAAAGAGACAACAGAATCTGGTATTCCTACCCTTTTTATTATCTTCTTTTTTTTATACAATACTGATGAATCATTATTATTGTAAATCAATATTCTTTTTATATCGTATTTGTTTTGCAATAAAGAGGCAGAGGATAAATGTCTTGAAGTACTTTTAAGAGAACCGCCCAGTACATAAAGCGCATCAATTTCAGTATAATCCGGGAAGGTAGATGGAATACATAAATAATTTTTAAGATGTTTGCTTAGATAATTTTTAAGTGGTTTATATAAGAATAACAGTATAAAAGATAATAGAAGTACTTTCAGAGAAAAAAGCAATGTGATCGTTTTAAAATTCATAGATAGTTACATTTTACGTTGTTGGAATTATGGAAAGAGCAATTGGTTAAAAAATGATAGAGTTGATGATGTTTGAATCATCAATACTATTTTCGTACACGTTTTAAAGAGGATAGTGCTTGTTTTTGCATAGAGGCACGATCCTTTTTGGCTTGAAGGGATTCACTCATACCCTTTGGGTTTAGATATTCAGATAGTGATCTGATCGTTGTGTATTGAAACAGCAACGTGGTAGATAATTCACAATGAAATTCTGCCTGAAGCAAATCTTTATAGCTAAGAATAAGTAATGAGTTACCACCGGCATCAAAAAAATTATCATCAGGGGTATGAACAGAAAGGAATAATTTATTTACCCAGATATCAGTAATTCTCTTTTCTGTTTCGGTGTTGGTACTGATTGAGATCATTTCTGTATAATTCTTCGGGAGTTCAATTGCCTGCAATGCTTTTCTGTCAATTTTATTGTTTGGGGTCATTGGCAGTGATTCAAGAAATATAAATCGTGATGGTACCATGTACTCCGGGAGTTGTTTTTGGAGCAATAATCGAATCGTATCAATTTCAAGCTCTACAGATGGCTTTAGGGTGATACAAGCAACAAGAATCGATATATTCTGTTCATTTTTAATTATTACTGCAGCATTTTTCACTCCGGATATACTTTGAATTGCATTTTCAATTTCTTCAAGTTCTATTCTAAACCCTCTGATTTTAACTTGATTGTCAACTCTCCCTGCACATTCAAGGTTGCTATCTGCAAGTAATCGACAAATGTCACCGGTTTTATAAAATTTACCGGATAAAAAATCGTTTGTAATTTGGATAAACCGATCACTGTTTAATTCAGGTCGATTATGATAGCCTATTGCAACCCCGTCACCACCAATTAAAATTTCTCCCCAACAGCCGATTGGTACCTGTATTCCCCATTTGTCTACAATCCTGATGGACGTGTTTGCTATAGGTTTCCCAATTGTGATTACAGGTGTTTTGCTTGTAATTTGAGCGATGGTTGACCAGACAGTTGTTTCTGTCGGTCCATACATATTGTAAAGCTTATCACACTTAGTTAAAAGGTTTGCTGCCAATTCTTTGGACAGCGATTCTCCACCAGACAGTGCAGTCAATCCGTTGTGGCCTTTCCATCCTGACGCATTAAGCATTTTCCAGGTTGTCGGTGTTGCCTGTAGTAATGTAATCGGATTACTGGAAAGTAATGATATAAGTGAATCAGGATCAGAAACTGTTTCCCGTGGTGCGATATATATTGTCGATCCGGCAATTAGTGGGACTAATAACTCGAGAATATGAATGTCAAATGAGATTGTTGTAATTGCTAAAATGTTGTCATGCTCATTGATCCCCGGGACATCAAGCATGCTCAGGATAAAATTTGCCAGATTGCCATGAGAAATTTTCACACCCTTTGGTTTGCCGGTAGAACCTGATGTGTAAATCATATAAGCTGCATCGGTAAAGTAAATTGCCGGTGTCTGAATTACAGTGTCTTGCGGTATATTTATTAATGTATCCACATTAATAACCTGCCCATTATTAAACAAATCAATGTCGCAATATTTTTGCTCAGTTAATATTGTTACCAGTGACGCATCACTGCAGATGAATTCAATCCGGTCTTTCGGGAAGTGGGGATCCAGAGGAACGTACGCAGCTCCTGCTTTTAAAACACCAATAATTGATGCAAGCATAACCTCAGATCTGTCAAGATATATGCCGACAAACTGATTATTCGTAATTCCTTTTTCAAGTAAGTATTTCGCTATAGTGTTGGACATCTTGTCCAATTCAATGTAACTCAATACTTTATTCTTAAAGGCAACCGCGTTTTTTGTGGTAAAGGATGCTACACTTTTTCTGAAAAGGGAAATAAAATCCGAACCATGGGATACAATCTGTTCTTGACCTTTACAAAAAGAATTAATTAATGCCTGTTCATCCGGGCAGACAATACGTGCTTGATGAACGTTGAGTTGCGGGTTGTTCAGGCTTTCAATAACCACATGTTTGAAATTTCCAGCCAACCGTTCTATTGTCTGTTCATTGAAAATTGTTGAGTTAAATTCTATTACTCCATTAATACCATTGGTATCTTCCCAAAAGGTGGCAAAAAGATCAAGTTGACTGCCGCCATGATGCATATACCGCTGATTGACATCACAACCATCAAGAACAAGTTTGACGAATGGTTCAAATGTAAAGCCTGTCTGATAAACAGGATTCGCATCCAGCGAACTACCTTTTTGTAGAGTGTTTTTAATAATCAGTTCTGTAGGGTATTCCTGATTACGGTGCCCCAGGAGCATCGCCTTTCTGATTGAGCCTATCAAATCAAGTACGGTACCTGGTTCTCTGAAATCAATTGTGACAGGAAGTATGTTGACAAAACATCCAACTGTTTCCTTGAATGCATTATCGCGCCTGTTTGTAAATGGTACTCCAATCGAAAAATAATCCTGATTTGCATATTTCCCGAGTACGATTGCATAGGATGTGAGTAACCATAAAAATGGTGTCACTTTATACTGTGCAGCACAATTTTTGATTGCTAACGTTGTATCCTGATCGAATTCGATATAGACTACATTACCTCTAAATTTTAAAAACGATGGCCTGGGATTATCTACCGGAAGCATTAACATTTTTGGAACGGACTCAAGAGCTGCTTGCCAATAGTTTTTATGACTGACAGCACTATCTGATGCAAGCCAGGATGTTTGATACTTCACATAGTCTGGATAATTGTTTACTGTTTCCGGGATATGTGTTGATGGGTCGTTGTACAAATTGCCGATAAGCTCACACAGTATTTCTTTTGTCTTCAAATCCGAAATGCCATGCTGCAGAACAAGGCACCAGATGTAACTGTTGTACTTCTGTTTTATTAAAACCGTTCTATAAAGTATTTCACTCATAACAAAAGGCTTTATAATAAAACGATCAAGATACTCAAATATCTCTTCTGGTGTGGAACCTGACATGTCTATGTGGTTCAGGTCTGTAAATGCAGCCACACCCGGTGTAGATTCAAGCGAACCATTTGATGATTTTATTGATGACGTTAGAATGTCAACTGATGAAAAAAGCGTTGCCACGGCATGCTCAAACCGCTGTATATCAAGCGCTCCATCAATGGTAAAAACTAACGGAATGTTATAAGCACTGCTTTCAGCGTCAAGATTCTGAAGCAGGTAAAATTGACGTTGCTGGAATGAAACGTTCACGATTAGTATCCTGGCAAAGTGTGATTGATTATTTACATAGATATAACATTATTTCCTGTAGATCTGTTTTGCCTGTTCAAGTTCGTGTTGAGTAATGCTCAAGTCATTGGCGATTCGCTCATACACGTCAGTGGACATTGTTTCTACTTTACTGATAGCAGTATCTCTATCAAGAAGACCTTTACGGATAATCTGGCTTAATTCCAGTTCATAAGGATTATAACCGAACACCTGTTCGTGAATATAATTATTGAAGGTGTTAAGCTGGCAATTAGATGAACAGCCATCAACATTTTCCGGTGGACGCCATCCGAATTTCGAGATCTCCTCAACGATTTGCTCTTCAGTTATTTTTTCAAGACACAGCAAATTAACCATATCCGGCCAGGTTGCAACTTTGGCCACAAGCTCTTTAGGCATACTGAAATAGTTATCGAGCCAGTCACCGGTAAGATTTCGTAAAACAGAAAGACTTTTGGCTCTGCTCTCTTCAAGAAATGTATAGTTGTTTTTATACACAATGGAATTAACAGGAATCTGCCCTAATGTAAACCCGGCAAGTATCATGGGAATATTTTTTTCTATAGCTATTCTTAATGCCTGCAGATTAACCATTGAAATACAGGAGTTACACACTGATGAAATTCTCATCATCGTTCGTTTGTGGTATACCGCATTAAGTGCACTTGCTTTAACAATGGATTTCATATTTTCTTTAGACGGACGAAAAATAATGTTATCCACACCCAAAGCGTCAGTAACGGTTGTAATATTCCTGAATGTCTGGTCCGGAATATAACCATTGTCAAGTGTAAATGAAAGCACCCTGAGTTTATATCTGTTTACTGCAAGTGAAAGAGTATACGTACTGTCTTTACCGCCACTATACAACATGACGGCATCGTATGTATGACCATTTTTTTTAACATCACCAATCAATTGATCAATCTGTTTTTGCGCATTTTGAATAGCAGTTTCTTCAGTCTGAAAAATTGACTTATCATTACAAAAGGAACATACCCCCTGATCATCAAAGGTAATTCCCGGGAAGGACTCCGACATTATGCATTTTGTACAGCGTTTTTTCATACTTCCGTCTTCCTTTTTATAAAGTCAACCATTTTGAGTACTGATCCGAAATTAGCTCTGGTCATCTCGTTTTCTGCAACAGCAAGATTGAATTCTGTCTTGAAAAATCCGGAAATCTCTACCAAACCAAAAGAATCAATGATTCCCTGATCAACAAGCGATTGATCAAGGATAATATCTTCTCTATCAACAATATAATTGCGACAGATAAACTGAAGCAGCTTTTCCTGTACCTCTGAATTGCCAGCCATACGATCCTCCCTTATGTAGTGTAGTCGTCAACATCGACTACGTTTTTTTCTTCCTGTAAATTATACCGCCGTGGATTCTTTGCCCAGTATAGTGCAAGCTGTGATGACAACAGGAAAGTAAACATCATGTTATCCCTGTATCCATACTGCTCCCGGACACCCTGACTGAATTTGCGGGTAAACCGTTCAACAAATTTGGGATCGAAAACACCGTATTCTTTAATCTTTGAATCTGAAAGAAATTCAGATGCCGGTTCTTCCATCCCGTTAGCACGTACAAATGACTTGATATCCGGTGCCTGATACGGAAGCTTCGGGCGTTTTATTATCGATTCCGGAATCCTGTGTGTATACGCACGCCGTAATACATGCTTCTGTTCAAAGCTAAAAAGTTTGAATTTATCCGGCCAGTAAAATATCTCTTCTATCAGGTTATGATCAAGAAATGGATATCTGCCCTCGACACTATGGGACATTGTCATTCTGTCACCCTGTGATGATAGCAGGTAACCGCTGAGAAGCGAACGCATTTCCACGAACTGGTTCTTCTGCAGGTCTGAAAATCCGGAGTAATTTACAGGAAGCATCTTCCTGAGACGAGACAGTATTTTTTCTTTATTAAAAACAACTCCGGTATCTTTACTGATTGCATTCGATACCATCATGTTGTTTGCTACCCTTATTGCTGATGCTGCAAGTTCATTATCACATGCATTCAAAAACTCCTCGTAATAGGTTTTCATCAAACCAAACTGTGTTGAGTCTGCATAGTGAACAAGATGCGGATACAGTTTCTTGATAAGTAAAGGTCGTAACTGTGATAACGGCTGCTTTTGCCAGAATTTGATCAACTTTAATTCTTTAAAGGAATCATACCCGAAAAGAATCTCATCGGATGCTTCGCCGGTAAGTACGACTTTAATACCGCACTCCCGTACCAGTTTTGACAAAAGAAAAAGCGGCGTCGGTGCAGTTCTGAAAACCGGTCTTTCGAAATGGTATACTGCATCAGCAAAATTATTCTTTACTGAATCGTAGCTGATTTCCACACTGGCATGATCTGAACCGAGCTGTTTCACCATCTCATTCTGAAAGCTGCTCTCATCGTACTGAGCATCCTGGAACTTGATTGAAAATGTTTTAAATTTATCTGCCTGTATCGATGACGTAATCGCGGCGATAACTGATGAATCTATTCCACCACTGATATATACACCTACCGGAACATCACTTCGTAATCTCAGACGCACCGATTGATCAAGCAACTCCCGTAAACGTTCTTCAGCATCGTCGATTGTTGACGGTATTGCAAAGGTGTTTACCGATTCACCAAGAGAATAATACCTGCTTACAGAATGGCTATTACCGTTCACAGAAAACAACTCATACGTCCCCGGTTCAACAGAACGGATATTTTTCCAGACTGTCTGATCCTGTAATGTATTCCACAAAAGTCCATGCTCAAGGAGCATCTCCGGATCATATTCCCGCTGAAATCCCGGTAAGCAATCAAATGATTTCATCTCTGATGAAAAAAATACAGCGCCGTTGCGGGGAAGCACATAGAGCGGCCGTTCACCAAACCGGTCTCTTCCCGCCATCAGGATATTTTGTTTCTTGTCCCATAATAGAAAGGCAAATTGTCCGTTAAATAACTTTATCCCATCAAAGCCGAATACTTCAATGGTTTTAATAAGCACTTCAGTATCGCTTGACGAAACAAAAGTAACTCCTTTTTGCCTGAGTATTGCACGCAATTCGACATAGTTATAGATCTCTCCATTATAAGAGAGCACATATCTGTCAGTAATAAAGGGCTGATTTCCACCCTTCAGATCAATTATTGACAGACGGGTGTGTCCAATTGCAATATTTTCAGAGCAATAGATACCCCACCCGTCAGGGCCACGGTGTCCCAGCGGTGAAATCATTCCCTTTAAGAGTTCCCTCTTTTCAGACCTGCTTACTTCCGGATTTTTAAATATACCAGCAATTCCACACATAGCAGTGCTCCATGATTTTGATCAGTTTGGTTGATTATCAAATTTAATACATTTCAATCAGCTCAAGATACTCTTTTTTTGTATATGTGCTAATAAGAATAGCATTACATTTTTGAAAAATGTATACTTATTGATTATTTGATGTATACTTGCTAATTGTTAGTCTCAAAAAATTGCTGGTACATCTCAAAGAATACCTTGTGGGAGGGACTATCTTTGTAGTGCGCAGATAAAAAATGACTACTAAT
The DNA here is from genome assembly GCA_964390065.1 of uncultured Fibrobacter sp. Taxonomy (GTDB): domain Bacteria; phylum Fibrobacterota; class Chitinivibrionia; order Chitinivibrionales; family Chitinispirillaceae; genus JAAZBG01. The sequence continues at coordinate 11,562 of CAYMGX010000092.1, forward strand.
CCGTTACCGTTTCATATCCGTTCACAATTAAAGAGAGAATCTTTATGTCTATTACTGAAACAAATACTGAAACAAAAACCGTCGAATCACCATCAAACATCCGTTCGGTGCCATCATCATGGAACCAGACGGATAAAGATTATTTTTTAAATATCACCCTTAGTGAATTGTTTGAAAAACAAACAAGTAAAACACCGGACGCTATTGCGTTAAAATTTGGAGCGAATACCCTGACCTATGAACATGTCAACCGTTATGCTAATCAGCTGGCACACAAACTACGGGAATGCGGTGTTACAAAAGAATCGGTTGTTGGTGTCTGTTTTAACCGTTCCTTTGAAATGGTGATTTCGCTCATGGCAATTTTAAAAGCCGGTGGAGCCTATCTTCCTATAGATCCGGATTATCCTGATGAGCGAAAACAATTTATTGTCAGTGATGCGCAGCTTGAGAATGTTATTGTGCAGCCCTCATTTAAAAACACGTTTTCAAATGTTAAAAACAATATCAGCTTTACACTGTCTGATGACTGGTTAAAAACTTATTCAGAGGATAACCTGGCACCTGTTGCATCATGCGAAAACGCGGCGTATGTGATTTATACATCAGGATCAACAGGAATACCTAAAGGGGCAATAAATACACATGCCGGAATTGTCAACCGGTTACTCTGGATGCAGGATTGCTTTTTGTTAAATGAGACAGATGTGGTAATTCAGAAAACGCCGTATAGTTTTGATGTTTCAGTATGGGAGTTCTTCTGGCCGCTGATCACCGGTGCCCGACTGGTAATTGCGCAACCTGATGGACATCGTGACCCGCAATACATATATACTTTAATAGCAAATGAAAAGATTACAACAATCCATTTTGTTCCATCAATGCTGCAGATTTTTCTTGAAACAGAGCACCTCTCACGTCTTCAGTCGTTGCGGCGTGTTATTTGCAGCGGTGAGGCACTCCCGTATGTGCTTCAGGAACAGTTTTTTTCAAAATGCACCTGTGACCTTTTCAATCTATATGGTCCGACCGAAGCGGCTGTTGATGTTACCTGGTGGAAATGTGTACGCAACGATCTACGCAAAGTTGTACCGATTGGAAAACCTATTGCGAATATCAGGATCTACATTCTTGATGAGAAAATGAATCAGGTTCCTGTCGGTGAACCCGGTGAACTTCACATTGGGGGTATCGGAGTCGCAAGAGGATATCTTAACAGACAGGAGCTGACAGTATCGAAATTTATTAAAGATTGTTTCTCAAATAAACCACATGCGCAACTATACAAAACTGGAGACATTTGCCGGTATCTTGATGATGGTGCGATTGAGTATCTTGGCAGAGTTGATGATCAGGTGAAAATCAGGGGATGCAGAATTGAACCCGGCGAGATTGAAAAGACCATTTGCAGCTTTCACGGTGTAAAGGCTGCAGTTGTTGTCGCAAAAGAAACTGCTGACAAATCTGAAAAAATTCTAATCGGATATTTGCTTGCAGAGTTTAAAGACATTCCAGTCAGTGATTTGCGCAAACATATTACAGAACGTCTCCCGGAATACATGGTTCCATCAAAATTTGTAAAGCTCGAATCTTTTCCACTTAATGCCAATGGTAAGGTCAATAAAAAAACACTGCCCGAACCAAAAAACGATCGGCCATTACTCCAACAGTCGTATAAAGCGCCTGAATCAGAATTAGAGCAGAAAATAGTGTCAATATGGGAATCACACCTTAACCTTGAACCGGTAGGTATTGATGACAACTTTTTTGAGCTCGGGGGAACATCACTGATAGCCGGTATGATAATCAATACCGTTCAGAATACGATTTCAAAACAGGTATCGATTGTTTCGTTATTTCAAAATCCAACCGTGAGAACACTATCACTTGCTGTAAAAAACAGTACAACCACCGAAGCAAATAATCACTCGGAACATTCAGACCGTATTCAGATGCAGAAAAAAATGACAAATCAGATGAAATGGTTGAAAAGGAAAGTATAAAAAGAATATATTGATAAGATGCAAGTGATGGGAAATACTTGAAATTCGATAAGTGTTCGTTTATGTTGAACCCGCTACTAATGCTTGGTACTGGTTCATGGATATTTTTTTCAGGTGTGATTGATAATAAAAAATTTCTATAATCCCGGGATGATAATAAATTTATTTTAAATATACGCTTAATTCACAACAATTAAGGAACATATCATGTTCTCAGAAGAAGACAATAAATCAAGCAGTTTGGATGGTATTGCCATAGTTGGGATGTCGGGCAGATTCCCGAAGGCTGAATCTATATCCGCTTTTTGGAATAATCTTGTCCATGGTAAAGACTGTATTGAGAATGTTTCTTTAGATGACGCCCGTAAAGCCGGGGTGGCAGAAGCAGTTCTTAAAAATCCACGATATGTCCGTCGGGGTGGGCGAGTAAGTCATCCGGATACTTTTGATGCTGCATTCTTTGGTTACTCTCCAAGAGAAGCATCCTTCATTGATCCGCAGCACCGGATACTTCTTGAATGCGGATGGGAAGCAATGGAATCTGCTGGCTATGATGTCAACCGTCTGAATCATAATGTGGGTGTGTTTGCTGGTTGCGGTATGAACTATTATATGCTTCATAATCTGATCAACAGCGTGAATGATGGTGCATCAGTAAATGAGCTGCAATTAATTTTTGCAAGTGATAAAGATTTTTTAACAACCAGGCTTTCCTATAAATTGAATCTTCAGGGTCCAAGTTTTGATATTCAGACAGCCTGTTCAACATCGTTAGTAGCAATTCATGTTGCATGTCAGAATCTCTTAACGTACCAGTGTGATATGGCATTGGCGGGTGGTGTCTTTCTCTATATTCCCTGGTGGTATGGATATGTGTTGGCAGATGGAGACATTCGCTCTCCTGATGGTATATGTCGCCCGTTTGACTTTAAGGCAAACGGAACGCTATTTGGTGAGGGTGCTGGTGTTGTAGTATTAAAAAGACTTGAGGATGCAATTAATGACAGAGATTCAATAATTGCTGTTGTAAAGTCTACTGCTATTAATAACGATGGCTCTTTGAAAGCCGGGTTCACAGCTCCAAGTGTTGATGGTCAAGCAGATGTTATCACAATGGCACTTGAAACAGCAGGCGTAGGTGCAGAAGATATATCTTATGTTGAAACACATGGTACTGGGACACCTCTTGGCGATCCGATAGAGATTTCTGCATTAACTAAAGCATTTCGGCAATATACAAATAAAATGAACTATTGCGGAATAGGATCTGTAAAGGCATCAATTGGACATCTGGATGCAGCCGCAGGAGTAGCAGGTTTTATAAAAACAGCACTTGCTCTTCAGAACAAGAAAATTCCCGCAACAATAAATTTTACAAAACCCAACCCTCTACTTGAGATTGAGAAATCACCCTTCTATGTTGTAAACGAAATGCGAGACTGGGAAACACCAGTTGGTAAACCACGAAGAGCGGGTGTAAGCAGTTTAGGTGTTGGTGGAACAAATGCGCATGTTATTTTAGAGGAAGCGCCTGCAATAAATTATCAGAATTCCAATAAAAAATACCACTTTATACCATTTTCAACAAAGACATCTCAGGCTCAAAAAAAGATATTAAGTAACTTTTCAGAGTTTTTCTCACAGTCTGAAGTAACTATTGCAGATCTTGCCTATACAATGCAAAATGGTAGGCAGCAATTCAATACCAGAAATTTCATAATAGCATCATCACCTGAAGATGCAAAAAAACAGATTGATACACTTATAGAAGATTGTGATACAACACAATCAGAAATTCGAAATGCCAACAAGATCGTTTTTATGTTCAGTGGTCAGGGGTCACAATACCTCAATATGGGACGGGATCTTTATAGCGAATTCAGCACCTTCAAAACGACATTTGACACCTGTTGTACACTACTACTTAAGCACATGGATTTCGATTTACGCGAGATACTTTTCTCTACAGATGCTGCAAATAATGAAAAAATTATGCAGACAAATGTTACACAACCGCTCCTTTTCTCATTTGAATATTCACTTGCAAAGCTTTGGGCGGAATTTGGAATAACCCCCAACGCTATGATTGGTCACAGCATTGGGGAATATGTTGCAGCATGTTTGTCAGGAGTATTTACACTTGAGGAAACGCTTTTTCTTGTTGCTGAACGTGGGAAAATCA
>CAYMGX010000093.1:0-15707 GCA_964390065.1 uncultured Fibrobacter sp.
ATCCGGCAGAACACTTTCGAGTTTGATACCACCTGTCCTTCCGAATATTATATTATTGGACTTATCGTTCTTTAATATATGTATGATCTGCACTCAGTGACGTTTTCATCATTGAAACCACATGTCTGGAAATTGATTTGAGGCAAACAGCATTTGATATGATTACCTAAAACATTCAAACTTAAGGATAGAGTATGGCTCAGAAAATCAGTTACAATGACAGTTTTCTTAAAGATATCATCGCCCCGGGAGAGCTTGAGGGTTACAACGAATCGATAGCATCTGCAGAAAAGATGCTGCAGTCAAAAACAGGCCCGGGAAACGATTTCCTCGGGTGGCTTAATCTGCCCAGCGCGTTAAAGCCTGAGGTAATCAGTTCTATCAGGGAAAAAGCTGAAGAGATCAGAAAAAAGGCAGATATTCTCATCTGTGTCGGTATCGGCGGATCATACCTTGGTGCCAAAGCAGCTATTGAATATATGTCATCATCCTTTGAAGATCAGCGCAAGCCAAGAGTAGTGTTTGCAGGTCATTCAATCAACTCCGATTATATTGCAGACCTCCTCGATCTCGTAAAAGACAAGGAAGTTGCAGTCAATGTTATTTCAAAGAGTGGTACCACCACCGAACCTGGTATTGCATTCAGGGTGATCCGCGAAATGATGGAGAAACGGTACGGCCGCAAAGAGGCTGCATCACGCATTATCGCCACAACCGATCCGGTCAAGGGTGCATTACGGAAACTTGTCAAAGAAGAGGGATATGCATCATACGAGATTCCCGATGATATCGGCGGACGTTTCTCAGTGCTGACCCCGGTAGGTCTCTTTCCTATTGCAGTTGCCGGTGCAAACATTCAGGAGCTCCTTGACGGTGCAAAAGATGCAATGGGATTCTGCAACGGATCAACGTTTGAAACAAACCTTGCAGGGCGCTATGCTGCAACACGCAATATTCTCTTCCGTAAAGGTTATACAACCGAAGTGCTTGCATCATTCCAGCCGCAGCTTCATTTTATCAGTGAGTGGTGGAAACAGCTCAGCGGTGAAAGCGAAGGAAAGAACAATACCGGTATTTTCCCGGCAGCACTTGACTACACAACAGATCTTCACTCACTGGGTCAGTGGATGCAGGAGGGTGTGCGTAATGTTTTTGAAACATTCATGGTACTCAAGAAAACACAGAAAACAATCACAGTGCCTAAATTTACCGACGATAGTGATGAACTGAATTATCTTGCTGGCAGAAGTTTTGAAGAGATCAATGCGAATGCATACAAAGGAACATTTCTCGCACACGTTGACGGCAAGGTGCCATGTGCAACACTTACCCTTGATGACCGTTCTGAGCGTACACTCGGCCAGCTGTTCTATTTCTTCGAAAAGGCGATTGCCCTTTCCGGGTATATCCTTCGTGTAAATCCGTTTGATCAGCCCGGAGTTGAAGCGTACAAAAAGAACATGTTTGCGCTGCTTGGTAAAAGCGGCTTTGATAAACTGAGAAACGAACTTTCATCACGGACTAAAAATATCGACCTATGAAATCACATCGTACTGTTTTGACATTTAATACTCCGCACCGCAGAGATTATATCAACATTACGGCCGACGTTGAAACCGCTCTTGCAAAGAGCGGTATCCGCGAAGGGTTGTGTCTTGTCAATGCGATGCATATCACCGCAAGCGTCTTTATCAACGATAATGAATCCGGGTTGATTCAGGATTTTGATGACTGGCTTGAAGAGCTTGCACCGCATGAGCCAGTTGAGCATTACCGTCATAATGGTGGTGAGGACAACGGGGATGCACATCTTAAACGCCAGGTGATGGGGCGCGAGGTTGTTGTGGCTGTTACAAACGGTAAACTCGATTTCGGTCCATGGGAACAGATCTTTTATGGTGAATTTGACGGCAGGCGCCCCAAAAGGGTGCTTGTCAAAATTATAGGAGAATAGCGAACAATGTCAAATCAGTTACCGGTGATCGGTGTCATTGGCGGCCATAAAGCATCAAAAGAAAATCTTGATCTGGCGTACGAGGTCGGTAAACATATTGCTGCACGCGGAGCTGTACTTGCATGCGGCGGTCTTGATGGCATCATGGAAGCTGCAAGTAAAGGGGCATTTGAAAACGCCGGAACGGTGCTTGGAATACTTCCCGGCAGTTCCAAGGGTGATGCAAACCCATATGTAACGATCGCCATTCCGACATCACTGGGAATTTCCCGTAATATGCAGGTAGTCAATGCATCTGATGTAATCATTGCATTTCCGGGAGCTTACGGGACACTCAGTGAAATAGCACTCGCACTCGCGTCAGATAAAACGGTAATCTGCTTCCCAGGTACGTGGGATATTAAAAGAATCGGTATCGTTGATCTTTCAAGATTCAAAGAGGCATTTGATGCCCGGATGGCGATTGGTTTTGCGCTGGATGCGATACGGGTTGCCAGCTCCAGCCTGTAGCAATTTTATTACTCCATAAAACCTATTCATCGATGAACAACACAATCGCAATAAGTGTATAGTTTTTCTCAATACATTATATTCAACCTGCATCAAAACAGCACACTTTGCTCTATCCAGATATTTTCAGCATATTTCCTTTAATATTAATTTAGTCATAACTTATTTATTTACAACAACTTACGCAAATCTTTGCAAATTCTGTGCAACCCTTGCAATTGACTAACGTACTTTCCTGAATTAATTTAATTAAATAGTGTTAAACTCCTACTATTCATACACATATCTCTCTCGGAGGAATTGGTTTTGAAAAGTCTCAAAAATATCCTCGGAAAACCGGCCCCTGAATCCTATCCATGGGCGATCTGGAACTGGAATGGTATCATTACTCCAGAAAAAATCAATGTTCAATTCAAAGGGTTTGTTGACGCATTATTTGGCGGTATTATCATCAGGCCATCTGTAGACATGTCACCCGGCTTTCTTTCAGATGAGTTTCTAACATATATCGAACAAGTAGTCGCACTTGCAAAAGAACACTCTTTGCAATTTCGAATCTATGAGGATCTCACATTAAAGAAATCCACTCTTTTTGCAGCATCAATCAGTCAGTCGGTAAAACTACGGGCCCAGCGGCTGGTGCTTGAACAGTCGATTACACCATCGGAGCAGGATGACGTTACGCTGTACATTAACAATCCGGAAACTGCGATTGTCCTCGCAGTTAGAGTTAATGATCATCAAATTAATATCGCCGATACAAAGCAGCTTATCATAAAGCCTGATAAAAACTGCATCGCATGGAAAGCGCAGGCCGGTGAATGGCGACTGATAGTTCTTCGTAAGCAGTTTGTCTATGATACCGGCAACAATTATCTACCCAACCTGCTTAACAGTAAAACAGTTTCAACCTTTACACAACAGGTTTTTGATCCACTTAAACTACTGCTTGAGGCATCTGGTGTCGTTTTTAACGGATTTGTTACATCAATTCCATCAATTAATCCATCTGATAATGGAATCCCCTGGGATGATGATCTCATTGCTACCTATAAAACTGCTTTTAAAAAGGATCTCATAAAACTTCTCCCGGCGTTCTTTTTTGAGAACTGTACGCAATCACAAAAAGTTCGGCAGCAATTCTATACGTTTGTTTTTAACACTGTCAACAACAATTTTATTGTGCCGCTTGAAGCATGGTTGAAAAAGAATCACCTGTCGACATGGATACTTTTTAGTGATCTGTCAAAGCGTATAGTGTCAAATGAACTTGATGGTGAAATGATCAGTTCAGACTGTGTATCGCCAATATGTGGACTTGACAGTAATAAAGATATAGCTGAGAATCAGGAGGCATTGCGGTTATTTGCAAACAGACGCGTTCTTGAACGGAAGGGAGAATGCGTATCAATTATTGGTCATAATCAGGCAAATACGTCATCAATGCTGCAGCATTTCAAGCGCAACGTCGATATGGTAACAACAATTGCCCCGAGTACTATTGTCTTTGATGGTTTCTATGTTAACCAGGAGTACAATGCATCACTTTACAGTTCAATAAACATTTTCACCTATTCCCCGGAATGGCGTTTTATTGGCGATCTTTGTCAATACACAGCACGAATTAACGAACTTGTTAAAAATGTCGCATGGACAAAACAGGCGCTTGTTCTCTCTCCGCTGACAGAAATGCTATCTGATTACTTTCCAAACAACAATTCCTACAGCAGAAAAGGATACGATCTTTTCTCAAAGACAATTGCAATGCTTGACAGACTAAGTATTTCCTACGACGTTGTCAGTGATGACTATCTGACATCTCGCGAAATCAGCGAAAACGGCGGTATTTCAATTGCACATTTATCAAGAAGCGGAACCTGTAATGCCATTATAATACCATTCGCTCCGTTAATTTCAAAGGCGACGCTTTCATTCATCGAAAAAGCAGTTCAGAAAAATGTACATGTCTTTTTTATTGATGAAGTGCCGAAGGGGACGGTTGAGGACGGCATTACGCCATCAATTACCACCAGGATCATGAAGTTGCTTGACCCTAAGAAAAATCATGTATCAATAGTCAAATCGGACTCTCCCGACAGCGGTCTGGCGGAGATCGAAACGCCTTTTTTTACGATTGCAAACTCGCACCGCGACAGCGATATCCTCGTCTCTTATGGCAAATCTGAAAACTTTGGAATCTATTTAATGCATAACACATCTGATGTTAAGGATCAGGTACTGCATGTCACCATGCCTGATTATAAACATATCAGCGTTGCAGACATTGAAAAAGGTGAAATTTTCGAACTTGAAAACATCGAACGGAAGGATGGCGCAGCGCATCTTGATATATGCTTTATGCCTTCCGAAACATTTATTCTTTTTGGATCATCAGTAAAAATCACGAATACAGGTTTCGAAAAATTTGCTAAAACGGGAGTCAATCCATTTACCCTCTATCACCGGTGCTACAGGATTATTTTAAAACCCCAGTGGAATTTCACAACGCCATCACTAAACTCCCTGCCGCTTGGCAGTTGGAGCATGCGTATGGGACTTAATCGTGACAGTGGTGTTTTTTCTCATTTTTATGAATCCAACATTCAGATCAGGAATTCGTTATCTACGTGCTATCTCGCACTCAATGATACTCTGCTATTCAATCCTGATAAATGGTCCGACGATCTGGGCATTGAAATTCTTGTTAATGGCATCAAGATTGACAAACAGTTAAACAACACGCTCCCCGGGGGAGACAAAGGCACTGATCCCCAGCGGTCAGATTTCGGAATACCCGATATTGAACTCAACCAGATTTTTCGCGGCCACAATTCTATTTTTAATATTGCGTCACTTCTTGTCAATGGTGGAAATCGTATTTCTATCAGAACTACAAGCAGAAATCCATTACCGCAATCAATGCATCTTCCACCGCAGCTTCTGGGTGACTTTACGACTATAAAAGATAAGTCCGGTCTGATTTTAGACAAAATACCGACAATTGCAGGGTATGGTTCATGGACCCGATACGGTTATCCCTTTCTCAGTGGTAAAGGTATCTACAGTCAGACATTTGAAGTCCCCAATGAGTATGAAAAAATTATTCTCCGGTTTCTTCAGGTAAGCGGATCATTACAGGTTCGCATTAACGGGAAAAACCTCGGCATTATTAACTGGCATCCGTTTGAGCTTGACATTACAAAGCACTGTATCTCCAAGCGTAACGAGATTGATATTTGTGTTGTCAACTCCGCTGACAATGTAATACGGATGAGCAGTCAGGCATCAGGACTTATAGGAGAAGTATTCCTTGATGTGTACTGATACGTTCCATGTAACGCCCCCAAAATCCTCGCAGGAGGATTTTGGGTATTGCCATCAGGCTAAGAGTAAAAACGTACAATACGTACCATAAGACTGAATCACCGCTATCAACTTTTGTCTAACAATTCATAATACTTGCCCTTTTATGTATCATAAACTATTTTATGTGAAATTTCGGGCCAATAACTCAGTCGGTTAGAGTAGCGGACTCATAATCCGTTAGTCCAAGGTTCGAGTCCTTGTTGGCCCACTATCATTTGAATTTCGGTGGGAGGCATTTTGCAAACATCACTGGTTTGCGGTAGTTTGTTTGTTATGAGATGCCCACTTTAAAAAGCACCACTTTATTTATATAGCGGTGCTTTTTTATTTGTAATACTTTTCGGAGGAACCATGAATCAGGAACTTGAATACCTCGTACAGCTTCAGGAAATAGACCTTCGCATTCGCGAACAGGAATTGGCTCAGGAGCAATACCCCTCAGCTGTTACAGACCTTGAACAGGCGATTGCAAAAGCTAAAAATGCACTCGATCATGCTTCAAAAAAGCTCCAGAAATCAGAATCTGAAAAGAAAACATTTGAAGATCAGATTGAACAGGTGAAATCACAGCTTGACAAAAGTCAGGAACGCCTTAATTCCATTAAAACCAACCGTGAATATGATGCTGTTCATGCAGAAATTGAAGCTCAGAAACATATGCTGGCGACCGCGGAAACCCGAAGAAAAAATCTGCTTGATGATATCACCAAAATGCAGGCAAACGTTGACAAATGCAATGCTGACTATGATCATATCAAAAGTGAAAACGAACCGAAAATTGCTGATCTTAAAGAAAAAATCGGCTCGATTGATTCAAAAATTGCCACCATTTCTAAAGAACGTGATGTTATCATTCCAAAAATCAGCAAACTGTACCTCCGTTCCTACGATTTAATCCATAAAAAACGTAAAAATGGCAAGGCAATCAGCTATGTTGCTACGAGGACTTGCGGTATTTGTTACAAAGTGCTTGAACCTCAGCTTCTTAATGAGATTAAACGTGGTTTGAAGATGATTCTCTGTCAAAACTGCGGATCGATTCTGATTTGGGAAGACAGATCCAAGGGAAACTCCTGATTTACCGGTGAATGATGCTGGAATCTTCAACTCTCCGGAAAAAGCAGTTTAACTTATGAAAAAGAATGCAGCACTTTACCGGAGAATGCTTTCATACCTCCTTGTATATTGGCCCTGGATACTGATTTCTCTTGTCCTGTCATTTCTTGTCGTTATTTTTGAGGCGTCATCACTCTGGTTTGGTATAAATGTTATTCAGACACTCTTCCAGCCGGATACTGCAACAGCTCTTGTCAAACCATACTATGAATTCAAGGGAATCGGTTCCATAATCAGCGACCATAGCACATTTCTTACCTATTGTAATGAGTCACTTAAATACTATTCATGGGTTCTCATACGAAAAGACAGCCCGCTTGACACACTAAAATTTGTGTGTGCTATAATGGCAGTTACTTTTTTGGGTAAAAATATTTTTATTTATACGAAATCGCTTGTTACCGCAAAGCTCAATTTAAACATTGTCAAGGATATGCGTAACCAGCTCTATGATCATGCGATGCGTCTACCGGTTTCTTTTTTTGACCGTTCACGTTCCGGAAACATGCTTTCACTGATAACAAATGATATCCAGAGCATTAATGCATCAATTACCGGAACACTGGACAAGCTGTTTACAGAACCTATGAGAGTAGTTTGTTTTGTCGGTCTGCTTTTTATCATCAACTTTAAGCTGACACTTATCGTGTTCCTTGTATTTCCTCTTCTCGGTATTTTTATCGGCAGTATCGGCCGTGCAGTTCGCCGCCGTAGTAAACGGGTGCTCGAATATATGGCTGGTTTACTTTCGATACTTCACGAGACCCTTGGAGGCATTCGTGCGGTAAAAATGTTTAACATGAATGTCATGGAAACGAAGAAGTTCTCCAAAGAAAATGATTACTTTATTCATCACTCCTATCGTTCATCAGCAATAGGTGCATTATCGAGCCCATTTACTGAAGTCGTTGGTGTTGCAGCGGTCATTATCCTGATCTGGTACGGTGGTCATCAGGCAATCTCGTCGTCAAGTTTCAGGGCTGAAGATTTCATGCGTTTTCTTATTATTTTATTCTCAATTTTTAAACCGCTAAAGCTCCTTACTGACGTTAATAATCAGCTCAATCAGGGTTTTTCGGCAGCAGAACGCGTATTTTCAGTTCTTGATTCAAAACCGGAATTGCTTATTGAACTGAAACAGGAGAATATTCCCGAATTTAATGACCGGATTGAGTTTCGGAATGTCAATTTTACCTATCCCGGAACATCAGAGCAGGTTCTTACCGGAATAAATTTCACGATTAATAAAGGTTCTATCGTCGCACTGGTCGGTTCAAGCGGAGCAGGTAAGAGTACAATACTTGATCTTGTTCCCCGTTTTTACGATGTCTCATCAGGGCAGATCCTTATTGACAACAAGGACATTAACAGCATGGATCTTGTCGGACTTCGTCATCTTTTCGGCATTGTCTCCCAGGAAACAGTTCTCTTTAATGACACAGTGTTTAATAACATAGCGTACGGAATCAAAAATGCAACATTTGATCAGGTCAAATGTGCCGCAGAAGCTGCAAATGCATGGGAATTTATTGAGAGGATGCCTAAGGGGCCTGATACGATTATCGGTGAACGGGGAGTGATGTTAAGCGGCGGTCAACGTCAACGCTTATCAATCGCGCGCGCGCTGCTCAGAAACCCGCCGGTACTCATTCTTGACGAAGCAACATCGGCACTTGATACAGAATCGGAAAAATATGTTCAAACAGCAATCAATACGCTTATTGAAACCCGCACAGCCCTTGTTGTAGCACACCGTCTTTCAACAATCCGCCACGCAGACAAGATTATTGTTCTTGAAGCCGGTACAATTGTCGAGGAAGGTACTCATGATGATCTTCTCGCACTTGGTAAACGATACAAATACTTTTATGATATACAGTTCGCGAATCATCGTGATTCGTGATTCGTTTTGAATACTGGTTTAGGCAATTTGTACAAAAAAATCCCCCTTATTAAGGGGCTGTTCATGCGACACACTTAACTCCGTCTAATTGGTGGGAAAAATGAGGAGAATGTATTTTTTTGTCACTATTCAAATGTTCTGGAGACAGTTTGCTCTATCCAATTCAGTATGGTTTTCAGGGTATCACGAAAATGGGCTGTAGGCCCTTTAACTATTGTAGGAAAAATATGCCACAAAATCTCTTTATTCCCTGTGGGAATCATTATAATATTTCCCCTACAGGGAAAGAGGTATGCACTATAAATTTTAACTACAATAATAAATGCTCTACAAGCATTTAATAATTACAATTGCACCATATCAAAAATTCAGATTCCTCACAATGCCGGAGTTAAGTATGGGTAAAGACCAGATTAAGGGGGGCGCTTCCAGCGGGGATCATTTTCTGACAGGACGACCGGAGCCACAAGGGCTCTGGCTACAAGGCCTACTGGATACTGGATTCTAAATTCTGGATTCTTCCTGTCCCTGCTTACCCCTTCTTCGGCTGCATCACTTTTGTAAACACATGCCGGTTTGGAATAATGTAATCAATAACTGAAAATGCTGTATACAGCGCAACTGCAAGCATTATCCAGAACCCGGTATGATATCCACCGGTTTGAAGTGGAATTATGTCAATTCCATAGTTATTAAGCAGTATGATCCCGACTATCAGATATGACGCTATCGCCTGAAAGACCGCTTTTAATTTACCGGATTTTCTTGCTGCCTGAACGATACCATTGCTCGCACAAACTATCCGTAAAAGCTGCATAAATGCATCGCGATAGAAAAATATCAGATACATCCAGAGCGGAATAATTCCCGTTAATAAGAAAGCGATAAACACCGTCTGACGCGAAACGCTATCAGCTATGGGATCACAGACTTTTCCGAAATCAGTCACCTCTTTACGACTGCGGGCCACCATGCCATCAAACATATCAGACAATTCAATCAGTGTTAAAAGCGCTAATGAGATCCAAAGCCATGCAACACCGGATTGTTCATTACCGTATCCGGAAATGAATACATAGGCAAAAACAGGGGCAACAGCGACTCTTGACAATGTAAGCATTGTAGCTAAATTCATGCACTATTCCTTTTATAGCATTACTTAAAACCAGTTACACTACTACCTGAGATACATACATAGCAAAATAGTATATAAAAGTACTCTTAATATGTTTTATGCCCGGCCTGTACTTATGAATTAATTATGGTTTTAAGGCTCCACGACAACACAGCGGAAACTCACCGTGTGTATTGTCTGGTTACACATCACGCCTTACGTCCCCACCCTTGCCCTTTCACCTTACGCAATGTATAATTACTTCTACCGGTCATGAAACGATCTAAATGTGTATTTTTACTGCAACTTATGACATACATTCCTCATTCCCCGGAGAGTGCTGCAATGAAGCATCTGATAAAAATCCTTACAAGCCTGTTTGCAGAGATTGATACCGACGGCATTGTTACACTCTCTACTTATCATTTTATGCCAGGTTTCTTCGATCGGTTTGAAAACATATCCTGTTATGTGCGTTACAAATTTAGATTTGATCGTAAGTCTAAAGGCCGGCTTGATTCTATTCTGAAGTTTACTCGTTATGAGATCAACATGATCGATATTAATGACCACAGTCTGGTAAAAATGGGGCTCTATCACAATTGGAACAGATCATACCATGCACACATGATCAATTCTCACTGTAAACAGTTTCCTGCAGCATTAGTCTTTGATATCTTTTTTCCAATCCTGAAAATAGAACGTATTAATGATGCATTCAGAACCTTCTTGACAATTTTCAAAATCAGTTTCCATCCGATGCAGATTGAGATGGCATCCGCAAATTAACCTCAACATAGGAGTTACTATGATAGTAAAATTAATATCCCTGCCTTTCAAAGTTGCATTTGTTTTAGTGTCCGTGATCATTGGATTTATCCTTAACAGACTCATTGGTAGTGTATTTGGAGCCATCTTCGGCCTGCTTTTAGGTAAAAAACATCTTCATGTACAATTGTTTACCGCAAGAAGATGATTAACGATACCAGTCTGGTGAGAGTATCAAAAACAGCCCGGTGTTTAAAGTAAAAGTTATTACAGCTTATTTTCTTTAATAAGCCACCGGGTATTTTACTTCATTTATGCAAACCACAAAGCCATCTTATCAATCCTGCTCCATTTTTGTATAACTGTATAATTAACGCGTATACCTTACAAAATTGTAACAATTATATAAAACAATGAATACTACGTCAAAATTGGTTTTTTTTACAAAAAAACTGATTCCAATGTGCATCAAGTAAACAACGTTTATAACATTTTTGTAATTACTGATTTCTAAAATATACATTCTTACTTATATCCCTCTATTTGTAAACGTTTCTCTTTTTTTGAGGAATTACTATTCATTATATAGGTTTAGCGAATTTATTCCTGTGAATTATTCAATACTCTTATGAATTGCCATACTGGCACACACCTTGCGTTGTAATTACTACGTAAACACAACAACAGCTCGTGTAAAGGAGAAATGTATGAGAAAGATTGCTATCTATGGCAAGGGCGGAATCGGAAAGTCAACAACAACACAAAACACGGTTGCAGGTCTTGCTGAAGCAGGTAAACACATTATGGTTGTAGGATGCGATCCTAAAGCAGACTCAACGCGCTTACTGCTTGGAGGACTTGCCCAAAGGACAGTGCTTGACACACTCAGAGAAGAGGGTGAGGATGTTGAACTTGAAGATATCAGAAAAACCGGTTTCAAAAACACCATTTGTGTTGAATCTGGTGGTCCGGAACCTGGTGTCGGATGTGCGGGCCGTGGGATCATTACATCCATTAACCTTCTTGAACAGCTCGGGGCATACACAGAAGAACAGAAGCTTGACTATGTGTTCTATGATGTTCTTGGTGACGTTGTATGCGGTGGTTTTGCAATGCCGATCCGTGAAGGTAAGGCAGAAGAGATCTACATAGTCTGTTCAGGCGAAATGATGGCGATGTATGCTGCAAATAACATCTGTAAAGGTATTGTAAAGTTTGCAGAAGCCGGAGTTGTTCGCCTTGGTGGACTTATTTGCAACAGCAGGAAATGTGATAATGAAAAAGAACTGATTGAAGCTTTCGCAAAGAAGCTCGGTACACAGATGATTCATTTTGTCCCTCGTGATAACATGGTACAAAAAGCTGAAATTAACAGAAAGACTGTTATCGACTTTGATCCTGCACATTCCCAAGCTGATGAATATCGTACGCTTTCAAAAAAGATTGACGAAAATAGAATGTTTGTCATTCCAAAACCGATGCATACCGATGAACTCGAAAAACTTCTCATTGAATACGGCATTGCGAACTGACATCTTTACAACATTAGAAAGGACTTTAATTATGGTTATGATCAGATCTATCATCCGCCCGGAGAAAACAGATGCAGTACTTGCAGCACTCATGGAAGCCGGATATCCTGCAGTTACCAAAGTAAGTGTTGTTGGACGTGGTAAACAACGCGGTATTAAAATAGGTGAAGTTACCTATGACGAAATTCCAAAAGAGATGCTTATCACCGTTGTGCCGTTAAAAGACAAGGATTTTGTTATCAAGACGGTAATGGGTGTTGCCCGAACCGGTGACAAAGGTTCGTTTGGGGATGGAAAAATTTTTGTATCGCCGGTTGAAGAAGTTTATACAGTCAGCTCTGGTGTCAAGGATCCACCTGAAACTGAAACAAAGGAGCCTTCCAAATGAAAGAGGTCATTGCCGTAATCAGGATGCATAAAATCAATGAAACAAAAAAAGCACTTTCAGCAGCAGGAATCAGCTCGATGAATGCCAAAGAGTGTCTTGGTCGTGGAAAAGGGCTGGTTGACTTTAAGGTACTTCAGGGCGCAGAACTTGGTTATGAAGAAGCAATCTCACAACTTGGACAGTCACAGCGTCTGGTACCAAAAAGGATGTTATCGTTTGTTGTACCGGACAAACTTGTTTCCCGTGTTGTCAGTACGATTATTGAAGTCAACAAGACGGGAAAGTCAGGTGATGGAAAGATCTTTGTAATGCCGATTCTCGAATCCTACAAAGTACGTACGGGTGAGAGCGGCGACGCAGTTCTTGATGAAATTTAAGAGGAGAATGTATGACAGAATATTCAAATAGCGCCAATATCAAGGAGGCACTGACCGACAAGTACCCTGCCAAGGTAGCGCGGAAAAGAGCAAAAGCGATTGTTGTCAACGAAGTAGGACCGAAGGAGGAAGTTCCTGAGATCCAGGCCAATGTGAGAACAATTCCGGGTATCATAACAATGCGGGGATGCGCATACGCAGGATGTAAAGGTGTTGTTCTTGGACCGACACGTGATGTACTGCAGATTACTCATGGTCCTATTGGATGCGGCTTTTACAGCTGGTTGACAAGAAGAAACCAGACAAAACCTTATACGGAAAATGATCCGAACTATATGCCGTATGCTATGTCAACTGATATGCAGGACGAGAATATCATCTTTGGCGGTGAGAAAAAACTCAAAAAAGCGATTGAAGAAGCTGTACGGATTTTCCACCCAAAAGCGATCGGTGTTTTCTCAACATGTCCGGTAGGCCTTATTGGTGATGACGTACATGCGGTCTGTCGCGAAATGGAAGAGAAGTTTCCTGATATCAACATCTTCGGATTTAGCTGTGAGGGGTACAAAGGTGTCAGTCAGTCAGCGGGGCACCACATTGCAAATAACAAGATATTTACTGATGTTATCGGTCAGGGTACTATGCAAAAAGAAGGTAGGTTCAGAATGAACCTTCTTGGCGAATACAACATCGGTGGTGATGCCTTTGAACTGGAGAGAATCTTTGAAGCATGCGGTATCACACTGCATTCAACATTCAGTGGAAATTCCTCCTACGATGAATTCGCAAGTGCACAGAATGTTGATCTCAACACGGTCATGTGTCATCGGTCAATTAACTATCTGGCCGAGATGATGGAGAAAAAGTGGGGTATCCCATGGTTCAAGGTTAACTTTATCGGAGCAGAATCAACAGCGAAGTCATTGCAAAAAATTGCTGCATATTTTGGTGATAAAGAACTGATTGAAACAACCAGCAAGTTTATTGAAGCCGAAATGGCAGAAGTAAACAAGGTGCTAACTGATGTCAAGAAGCGTACAGAAGGCAAGACTGCGATGCTTTTTGTTGGTGGCTCACGTGCACATCATTATCAGGATCTGCTTAAGGAACTTGGTATAAAGTCAATCGCTGCAGGCTATGAATTTGCGCACCGTGATGACTATGAGGGACGTAAGGTAATTCCGTCAATTAAGGTTGATGCGGATACCCGTAACATTGAAGAATTGACCGTTGAAAAAGATCCTGTCAACTATCGCCAGCGTAAAACTGAAGCGGAACTAAAAGAATTATCTGAAACAGCCGGAATCCGTTTCAATGATTATGAAGGTATGATGCCTGAAATGGATCAGGGAACGCTTGTTATTGATGACCTTAATCATCATGAAACAGAAGTACTTATTGAAAAATATCATCCTGATCTTATCTGTGCGGGTATCAAGGAAAAGTACGTGGTGCAAAAGCAGGGTATCCCGCTGAAACAGCTTCATAGTTACGACTACCAGGGACCATACGCCGGATTTAAAGGTGCTATCAATTTCTATCGTGAAATTGACAGACTCATAAACACAAAAGTATGGAAAATGATCAAGTCACCATGGAGTGATGAACCACAGTTAACAGCACATTATGGTAATGAATAGGAGGATATTATGCTGCTTCGACATACACCTGAAAAACTTGAAGAACGCGAAGCGTTAACAATTCAGCCGGCAAAGACCTGTCAGCCTGTTGGTGCAATGTATGCGGCTCTTGGCATTCACGGATGCCTTCCACACAGTCACGGATCACAAGGTTGTTGCGCATATCACCGAAGCGCTTTGACAAGACATTACAAGGAACCCGTGATGGCTGCGACCAGTTCGTTTACAGAAGGGGCATCCGTGTTTGGCGGCCAGGCCAACCTTCTTGAAGCTATTCAGAACATCTTCACAATATACAATCCTGATGTTCTGTCAATTCATACAACGTGTCTGTCAGAGACAATCGGTGATGACCTGCCGCAGATTATTGCAAAAGCAATTAACGAAGGTAAAGTACCTGATGGCAAATTTATTCTTAAGACCAATACACCAAGTTACATTGGTTCACATGTTACCGGATTTGCCAATATGGTTAAGAGTATTGTTGACGGTTTTGGAAAAAAAGGTCCCAAAGGAAAGCATATCAATATAATTCCCGGATATGTTGAACCATCCGACATGGCAGAAGTCAAGCATATCGCGAAATCAATGGGTCTTGACGCTGTAGTATTTCCTGATACTGATGGTGTACTGAATGGTCCGCAAACAGGTCATTTTGAGATGTACCCCCGTGGTGGAACAACTGTTGACAATCTAAAAAGGATCGGTTCCGCAAAAGCAACTGTTGCACTTGGGCCGATAGCATCAGGCCCGGCAGCAAAAGCACTTGATACATCATGCGGAGTACCTTGTGAACTTCTGAAACTGCCTATCGGGTTAAGTGCTACCGACGATTTTGTCAGTGCATTACGTAAACTTGGCGGTGTGGTAAGTGATGAGATTGAGTATGAACGCGGACAGCTTCTTGACATGTTGACCGATATGCAGCAGTATTTCCACAACAGGAAAGTTGCGCTTATCGGTGATCCGGATCAGCTGGTATCACTGACACAATTCCTTACCGATATCGGTTTCAAGGTTCGTCATGTTGTAACCGGTA
>CAYMGX010000094.1:0-15423 GCA_964390065.1 uncultured Fibrobacter sp.
TAATCAATAAATTTTTAAGTCCTTTTTGAACTTCAGCCCTATAATCTGTACATTTGCGGACCGCCTCTGAAGCAATTCATTACTCCTTTCTTTATTTGTCATTCAGCTTTCATTATTAATATGCTACTTATTTACTGTATAAACATTGACCTGAATCAAGAAATGGTCAGTTTATTAAAATATCGTAATAGAATTTTTGATTATATAACCACTTTTCTCTTTATCCTTTTTATATCTTAAATGAACAGAAAGTATATGTGCAGCCATCCCCGGTGCTTAATACAGATAATGAGCTTGCATATGCGGCAGTTCGTTATTATCATAAAGAGACTCTCAATGTTGCACAGTCTGCGCTCGATGAAGTATCGCGGACAAAGAGAGAGTTTTCTCATGTGCCAATAAAGATTTCCAATGATGGTTTTGTTAAAATAAAAAAGCGAATCCAGGAATTTAGAAATGAAATTTTGCAATTGGCATCGGATGACTCAAATGTTGAAAATGTCTACCATGTTAATATGCAATTCTATCCAATTACAAAGAGTAGTGGTAATGACGAGCAAAAGTAATACATCAAATTTTCGAAAAGTTGTATATGCAGTGGTGGTAAACGCACTTGTGCTGTTTGCGTTTAATTGTGCATCACCAACTGCGGGCGGAAGCGGCACTGGCGTTGGTAATGGTGTCGTGATGGGCAGAGTACTACATACAGATAGCAGTGCTGTAAAGAATGCTGTTGTGAGGTTACGTACCGAAAAGTTTCTGCCTGATACATCCGGGGAAATACTATCTTTACATAACGATACAATGGTAACAGTTACTACAAATAATGATGGTCGTTTTTTTATTGAATCATTCCAGAAAGACAGATCGTATTATATCGAAATTCTCAATGAAAAACAGAACGAATATTACTCAGGCACAGTGTACTATTTTAAATACAATCCCCTTAACAATGTTGATACCGTTGCGCTCGGAACCAAAATCATTGAGCCGTTTAAGGATATTCACGGTTCAGTATTACTGCATGGTCTACCTCAAAATGCATATGTACAGGTTTATGGGCTTGAACGTGTTGGCCGCACTGACTCTCTTGGCCGGTTTAAAATAAAGAACCTGCCCCCCGGGGATTGCGAGAATGACAAATGTGAATATGAGCTGCACGTTCTGATTGTTCAAAAAGATGGTACAATTGTTCATCAGGATTATGAACTCGAAATTCTCTGGAATACATCAGGCAGGGTGATTCAGGTTGAGCTTGAATTAAGTGATACGCTTGATGCAGATGATTTTGTTCCTCCTGTTAGATCAAGTGATTCAACTGTCACACTAAGTGGCTTTCCGCTTAAAACGGTACTAACCTTTATGGATTCATCAAAGACGATCGTTTCTGATTCTACAGTTACATTCAAATTAGCAACACTTCCAGGTGGTACTTGTTTCAATAATGTTTGTGAACATCCTTTTTATGCAGCAATTCCTGAATCAACCGGATTTATTCAAGTAAATCAATATCTTTTGAGAATAACCAGATCAATATCCGGTGCTGTAACAAAAGCAGAAGTAAGACTTGTCAGTCATGAGGAAGAGGATTAAACTGACGTGACGTATGACAAAAGGGAAATAACTATACAAAATACTGCCGTTCACTTCCCCGGTAAAGGTACAAACCGGCAGTGTATTAACGATTAATGGTTTACGAAAGGAACTCTTTATGCGCAAGGCTGTAATCGCAATCACCTTATCAATGATCTTTATTTCTACTGTTTTCTCAGCAGCAAAACAGGTTTCGTTTATCGATCAGCTTGAATGTATACGATGTGGAACATGTATTAAAACCTGCCCTGTAAAAGCAATTTCCAGGGTAAAAATTGATGGCAAGGATAGCTATCTTGTAGATCCTGCAAAGTGCATAAGCTGTGGTGCATGTAATAAAGCATGCCAGACAAATGCGATCGGGTTGACAGATGCATCACTGCCGCTGAAAGATACAGCAAAAGTATCAAAGGATACTACTGCTGCAACAGCAAAAAAAAGCAAAATATCAAAAAAGACAAAAAAATAAACCGTCTATCTTCTTATAACGCATGCACGCGGGGGTATAGTTGAAAAAGAAATTTTTTATCGGAACAGTCTTGTTTTCATTAGCATTTGCGCTGTTAATCTCTGCACAGACTGTAAAAAAATCAACAATTTTTACTGCCAAATGTGTTGGTTGTGGCGATTGTGTTCGCGGCTGTCCTGTTAAAGCAATAACTATGATAAAAGGGAAAGCGGTTATTGACACAGAGAAATGTGTAGGTTGTCGCTTGTGTGTTGTTGTTTGTTCTTACGGAGCACCGAGATAATGAAAAAACTACTATTGTTTATTACCTTGTTTAGTATGACGGCGCTCTTTACAATAGGGTGTAACATGGCACCCTCAAAGAATGCATATCTTACCGCAGAGGCAACGCTTTGTATCGGTTGTGGAGCATGTACAAAAGTATGTAAGGGTGATGCAATTATTATCATTAATAATAAAGCGGTAATTGATCCAAACAAGTGTATTCAGTGCGGTCAATGTGTAAAGGTGTGTCCATATGATGCAATTCATTGATAGAACAAAAACCGTCATTGTACTCGCAGGGTTAATCGTTACCATGTCGTTACTATTTGTTAATGCAGGTACGCAGTTGGATATTGGCGGGGCTGTTATTTCTGGACAAAAAGATAATAATCCGGATGCGGTTTCATCAGCTACAAAGCAAAATAAAACAGCCGGTAATGCGTACGTAAATTATCTCGGGGTCTATTCTCTTTTTCCTGTGTGGCAATTTCTGGTCAGCGAAAACTATGATGGTATTTATCCGTTTAACAATAAACGTGACAGCGTTAGTGGTAAGCTTGCTCCAATTTCTGAACGTAATGTACTGTCATCAAATAATGTATCACTCGGGCTCGGGTTTACGGGTTTTGGCAATGCACAGGTGATTGTAAGAAATTTGTGGTACATTGAAACAATGTCAATCTATCCGGATCTTGCTCCCCGCGCATTCGCGAGGGCTGAAAATGTTGATAGTCTGACAAGCGACAGTATCGCAAGCGGACTGCTTTATTTTGACAGATTGCAACTTATTCGTACATCACGATCAAATGCAAGTCTATATTACCAGTTTCCGGTCGGGTCAGCGGAGATTATTGCTGATGTCAATTATTTCTTTCTTAATTACATTAATCCTGTCAGGATGTCAAATGAATCAGTTTTTGACAGTGTGATAAGCAGAAGCAAATATACTGATATTGATCAATATGTCAACCTGTCATTAAAGTACAACTTACCGCTTGATTTTAATGTACTGCTTGGAACGCATCTGAAACATAGTTTAAGCGGTCATTCATTTACAAATCTTTATCAGTATGAACTCATGGCTGGAGGTGATCACTCGTTTCCTTTGAGTAATAAATTAACATGGAATGCAGGAGCGCTGTGGTTAGGCCGTGCAAAGGCATCATCAATGCCAGAGGAATATCGCAGCTACATGGAAGGGAAATATGCAATCCCCAAGCAACTTACCTATAGTTACTATGTAAGGGATGTCTATACTCTTGCATGGGGTGTATTTGTAAAAGCGACCGCAATGGGTGATTTTAGTAAAGATCTTAACAAACAACGCTACGAACTCGCATTTCGTAAGGCATGGCAAAACAGCTCATATATTGATGGTGGTTACTTTACGGCAATTGGCGGGTTATTTCCAATGAGAGGCAGCTATTTGCGTGCACGGTACTGTCCGGTTCCATCACTAACGTTTACAGGTACAACAAAGTTTCTCTGGCAGCAAACAACAATCTATGATGATACCGGAGGGATTGACAGTTACAAGTTTAAGTATATTAAAAATATCAGTACTGCTGAGATAGCGTTCAAGTTGTTCAGAGACGTTGCCTTAATTGGAGGAGCAGAATACATGTACTTCAACAGGAATAGTGGTACTGGTTATGATTCCCCCGGGCGATTTTCAGGTTATATTGGATTTAGGGGAACATTGTGATCAGTAACTTGACAGAAGACGCAACCAGGAATGCTACGTTCTTTATTAAAGGATTAAAATAGGATCATGTATCTAAAATCTCATGCAGGGTATAAAAAGCAAGAGGTTATCGGGTTTATTTTTTTAACTGTCATTTTTTCGGGAGGTGTTAAATGAGAAGGGTATTCTCAATTGTTACGGGGGCACTTGTCGTATGCAGTATGAATACTGCTGTTTTTGCACAAAGTGGAAGTGTGGTTGTCACCGTTACTACAAAAACGTACAATGGTCAGTATGCACCAAGGAATTCTGCCATGATGTGGGTTCAGAAATCAGATAAAACATTTATCAAGACCATTAAGAAATTTGCCGCAGAACGACTCAATTATATGACCAATTGGAATGCTGTTGCAAAGGGTGATGTTGATGGTTTGTCCGGGGCTACACGGAGTAATCATAATGCTGCAATTACTGCGAATTGGGATCTTACCGGACAGGATGGCAAAGCGGTTGCACAAGGTACATACGAGGTGTGGGTTGAGTTTACAGAAAATAATGGTACCGGAAAAACTGCAAAAGCAACTGTTGATGTAGGTGCTACGAATAGTACTGTTACTGTACCTGATGCAACGAACTTTACAAATTTTACTGCAACCTACACAGCACCACCAGTTAGCGTTAACCCGGATGTAATTACAAAACGTAACATGGCGATAAGTTCATCTATTGAACGTTCTGCTCTTGCAGTTACATTCCCGAATGCAAACTCCTATACAATCAGGATTCTTTCCCCAAATGGGAAGTCACTTGCGAGCTCATCCGGATATGGAGCAAATGCAATGGTGAGTACAAAATCACTTGCAAAGGGGTTGTATATTGTAAATATTATGTACGCAGACCAACAGTCTCAGTCAATACAATTTGTTAATTAGTTAAGTTTTTAATTGCATAGTATCTCCTGCCTGAATCGGACGATTCAGGCAGGAGATACTATCAGGGGTTCTGACAATGAACCCGTTGATATTTTATTGAGGTTCATGAGACGAGCTTCTAATTAGTACAATTTGATTTTGCCTTCCCCTAAAAATTTCGCCAGAATAGTTGTATCAGCCCAATGCACGCACTATTTTAGATCATACGTAAAAAAGATTACGATATCTATCAGTAAATCGACTAATGTAATAAAGGGATCACACCCTGCAGGAATCAATACTCTTCCCTATCGATATTGTTTCCTGAACATCAAGTTTGACAAAAGGAGAAAATGAATGAAAAATCCAAGACATCACCAGAATCGCTGCCACGATGAGAGGAGACCAAAAGTCCCCCATATTCCGGGGCTGCTTATTGCGATCGCTATCTGGGCCCTGATCACACCACTGACCTCGTCCGAAGTTTTTGGATCAGCTCAGAGTGCACTGGATAATGGCACCGGGGTACTGCTCGGTGTGTTTCACGAAGGATCGCAGACAGATCTGAAACCCGTTAAGGAATTAGAAAAAGGACTAAATAAAAAATTCGCATCAGTTATGTGGTTTACCGATTGGACAACTGGTTTCCCTGCTGCAGATGCCAAGAGAGTCTCTAAAGCAGGGTATATACCACACATTGCATGGGAACCCTGGTCCTGGGAAAACAAGGACCTGATAAAACTTCAGGATATCCTTGACGGGAAATGGGATACCTATATTAAGACATGGGCCTCAGAGGCAGCGAAATTCAAACGTCCACTATTACTTCGCTGGGCTCACGAATTCAATGGAGACTGGTATCCCTGGAGCGTGCCGAAAAATGGTCAGGATCCACAGGCCTATATCAAAACATACCGTTACGTTCACGATATTTTTAACGCTGCAGGTGCAAAAAATGTACAATGGATCTGGTGTTTTAATGCAGCCAGTGTTCCCTCTCAACCCTGGAATGCTCCGTTTGAGGCGTATCCCGGCGATACCTATGTCGATTGGGTTGGAATTGATGGTTATAACTTTTCCGGAACAGACAGTTTTAAATCCATTTTCAAAACAGCATATACAAAGGCGTTCTCTTCAGTCAAGAAGCCTATCATGATTGCAGAATTTGCTACCGCCGGGTCGGGACCGGATAAAGCAACATGGATTGCTGAGATGGCAAACGATCTGAAAACACTTTTCCCGGCTATTCGAGCAATCACATGGTTTGATATTAATAAAGAGAAAGACTGGAGACTTTTCTCAAGTGAAGAATCAAAAAACAGTGCAAAAAAGGCATTTGAGGATTCCTACTTCTTATCGAAATCATCATTGTTTAAGACAATCCCTGCACAATTTTCAAGCTATCATGAGAGCTATCTCAAAACTCTGGGGTCATTGTCGCCAAAGAAAGTTCTGATGAAAGCATCTGCAATAGAGTTTCCTGACGAAAATGACATTGCTAAATTGGAACCCTATTGGGCAAAGAGCACTCCGCTTACTATTACGTCAGCAAAAGGTGAAGCAGATCTTCATGGCAAAGTCCATCTGGCCTATTCACAGAAGTCGCTCTTTGTACGGGCAGAAATTGCAGACGATTTTCCGATGAATAATGATAAATCCGGGGGGGATATATGGAATGGAGACGGTCTCGAATTATGCATTTCTTTGGATAAAGATGCGGATCCCGGAAGAGAATTCTATGGACCAAAAGACTTCCAGATTGGCATAAGCCCTGGAAAACCGGATCAGGGAATCAAACCATCAATCTGGGCATGGGGATCATTAAAAAAATCTCCTGATGGAGCAGTCATCGATGTCCAAAAAACTTCGTCAGGATATCTTATTCAAGCAATCATCCCATGGGCTTCACTCGTCTCCGATTTTATTCCGCAAAAGGGATGGGAATTAGGATTTGACTGTGCGATCGATGATGCCGATCAGGGCTCAAAGGATCGTCAATCGCAGAACATCTGGTGCGGTGATGGTAATTTCTATGCAAATCCATCACAATGGGGAATACTTACACTCGAATAATATCTTATAAAAACCGCCGGCTAATGGCGGTTTTTCCATTCTATCAATATCTCAGGTAAACTCCAGACGTTCATGTTTTCAAGTCTTGTGCATAAGCAACCCTCCAAACTCCTGAAACCTTGATCAAATTAAAATAATGCAGGGTAGAAATGATGCTAAAGGTGTGCTCAATATCTGTGCGGTGTCATGGGGTGATAGGACTGAAATCAGTGATGATTTGTACGAATATAATTATTAAAATGTCAAGTAGATTGTTGCAATAAATACCGTCCGGTAAACGCTAACCACTGATTTTACGTTTTTCCTCTTTTACTTTATACAGAGCCTGATCTGCAAGTTTTAGCAATGTGTCAATATCAAAATCACCTTCCTGGCTGGATGATGCCATACCAGCGGAGTAACCTAACATCCAGGGATTTCTATGTGTCTTATTATACTCATCAAGAAGCAGATCCATTCTTTTTATTATCTGCTCATAGTTTTGTTCCGGCAATCAAGTGCCATTACAGTAAATTCATCAGAAACACTTCATTTCGGATCTATAGCTGTGAATTCTTACACTCAAGATTTTGTTAGTACTGAAACTGGTAGTCGACCTCCAATGAGCGTTACAAAGTCTCTTTCGTAAAGTGGGTTAATTATGAAGGAGATTTAAATATATGTTAAAACCCTGCAATGACAAAGATGCTTTTATTGACAATGTGACTGTACATTTATACTTTTTTGGACACTTATTCAGCGTTTTGCTTAAAATTTTTTATTTGGTTCACAAAGTTCTTGTAAAAAAAAGAGCATATCCTCATATTCATCGTAACTTTTATTCAAAGCTAATTCGTAACGTGGTTTTTGTGTTTCCTTGTCAATAAAAAAGATTCTCATGTGAGAAGAGAATGAGTCAGTGGAAATTTGAATAAAATCACTTTCATATTTAAAAACGATATCATCAAAAGAGAATGTATCTTTAATTTCGTGGTGTCTGCCGTATTCAGTTCGTATTATTCTGTTTTTAATATCAAAAGTAATTCGTTCCCGTAAACCTGGTAATGCTATAGAGTAACCAAACCAGAGACAAAATGCAGTTATTACAAGAAAAACTAGTATGACTAAAGTGTCGTCTTCTTGGATACCATCGGCAAAACAAATTAACCCAGTCATTGCTGGAAGTCCAAAAGTAAAAACACATGCAAGTAGAATTTTTGATAGTGCTGGACGAAAGATCAATGTGTTGTCATTAATTATTTTAAAATACTTATTGATAGATGTAGGTATTGGAATCATCTGTTATGTTTTCTGTTTAATATGTGTAAAGTTGCGTACTTGTATGTTTACTTTTAAGCTGTCTTTTGTGATTCATCCAACATAGAGCTTCTATGGAGGTAGTCATCATAGATACTCTTTGAAGCTTTGGTAAATTTTGTATACTCACCTTTCGAAGGCAAGTAGAATGTACCATCACCATAGGTGTCAATATTAACTGTAATTTCCATGCCATTGCCATCATAATTTGGATATTTATAACGAATGATGGTTTTCCCCTCTTGACTATGAATAACCGTTGAATTATTCGCATCAAGAAAGATTGAAGTTTTAGAACCTTTGAAAGCTTTAATGCAAAGTTCAATTTTCATATATGGGGAAATAATTTTGGGAATAATATCGATATTCAGGTCTTTACCGGATTCAGTTGCGTCGATTTTGAAACTATACATAGCAGAAAGTATCTTTTCGATAGATTCTTTTAGTGTTGCACAATCCAGAACTGACTTATTATTCACTCCCCATGGGCAATTTTTTAAAAACAGCGATGCCGCATCATCATTGGTAACTAAATAGCCAACTCCTCCAATACCGCTAAGTATTGATCCGATAACTGCTAATGCAGGTGATGCACCTGCTCCGAGGCCTGTTGCACCACATATTCCTGAAGCCCCAAGACAACCAGAACCAATCGTTTCAACCGTTTTAAATATTCCTGCGTCAACATCGCTTTCTTTAGCAAAATCATTATACGCAGTGCACCCATTCAGTATCGCATCCACAGTTCCAGTTATCGCAGTGACTGTATACCCGACTTTTTTTAGAACTGTAGAGTTAATTCCTTTTGATTCTAAGATTGGTTTGAGTTTATCATTTTTAAGAAACAGTTCTATAATCCATAGAGATAGAGCTGATATGTCCTTTGCTACTAAATATGAAGATTTTAAATCTTTTTTTGCCTGCAAATCATTCATGTTTTTTAATAAACTTAGCATATTTAATACTGCTGTAAAATAAGCAAGCTGACCTTTCAAGTTCTCTAAATGTTTATATTTTTCAGAACCAGCGGCATCGATATAAAACCGGTCAAATTTCATTTCCGGTAAAACATCCGGAAGGGTTGGATGATTGATTCTTACTGTCAAATCTTTTTCCTTTAACACCCCACTATCAACAATGTCCTGTATTTTTCTCCTGATCTTGAGTTTCACATATTTTTCAAAGATTCCTGTGATCTCTTTTTCTTTTTCTGCAAATGTAATACTCTGTTGGCTCATTATGTATTTAATAATATTGCCTGTAATTGAAAAACTTGATTTAAGAACCTTCTGTGCTGGTAATGTCGGTTTCAAAGCATTATTTGTTTTTTTAAGGGCTTTTTCGACAATATTTGGTATTAGTGTGTCATTTTTACCTAAAAACGGGGTGTTTTTATCATAACACTTACCAATAAGCTCTTGTCCTACTGTAGTTTCGTCAAGTCGTGCAATAATTTCACTTATCGCTTCTGTAATATGCTGCTCAAATTCTTCTTTAGAGTCGTCGCATAGGTAGTCCCTGATTGTTTCAATGTAGTGAGGATCAAACAATATATCATGTAACAGTGATACTTTATCACGAATTTTAATATGAGCTTTTATTTCAGGTTTTGCCTTTTCTGCGATATAATTGTTAAATAGATTCCCATTCTTTTCTAAAAATGCAGACCTTTTTTTATCTTTGTTAATAAGTGCCAGAACGATTGAGGCCGCAAACCGTTTCAATCGTTCATCCTGCGTTTCCTGCGAGTCGGAAAAATGCGGCGCGTTTTCATCTGATTGTCCAATCCGTATATTTTCAGGATAGTCACCTGACAGTGTAAGATCATAGCGAAACTTGTAAAATTCATTTAAAGCGTTCTGGTATCCCTGATTAATTAAACGGGCTAGTTTTAAATGATTGGTGACACTGCATACTTCAATACCATCTGAAACAACCAACTGTGTTAGTGCTGAGTCATCAACATTTGCAGCTCTGATTGATGGGTCTTTTGTTAACCCATTTTGAGGATCGAAAAAACGTTTATGTGGCAATTTCATTTCGGAGATCATGACATAGTATGTTATTTGATTATTTTTGTCATCATAATTTTTAACGTATACAGCATCTTTATATGCAGGGGATGGTCTGCTATACGCGTTTTCGTTTACGGGTAATTTATACACATCAAATTTACCATCGTTGTCTGTTTGAATTTCATAGACCTTACAGTTACCATCCTTATATTTCCCGAACAGATATATCCACCTGTTGGATGCAGGTTCAACATCCCTTATAATATTCACGTTTTTATCGCCAGCGAATTGAAATTTGTATTGTCTGGTTTCCTCTCTAAATATAAAAAACCTGTAAGGTTCAATGTCAGGTTCCAGAACAATTCCATCGGGCGATGATGCAATTACTCGAAAATATGTATCAGCCATTTTTATTCTCCCCACTAAAGTATTATTCGGTGTGTGTGTTTATTGTTTGATTTTTCTATCTATATTGTAAACTTCGGAACTGATTTCAAAGAATCGGTTGCATCGGTTATCGTTTCCTTTGCAGCTGCAACCTTCTGAGCTTTTTCCCTTGATGCATTAATCGCTGCAAGTTTACCCTTAAGACTCACAGCAGATTCTGCCTGTTTCTTCAAGTCGTTCGTCTGCTTTGCTCATTAGCTGTACTTTTTACTGTACCTGCAGTTTTCGAAAGCTTATCTTTAAACCCTCCCGCCTTAATAAAAAAACCGCCTTTTTTAGCCCCGGATGCCTTCGTGTCCATCTCAAGCCCATCAGCAGCACCAGCCCACTTAGCATAAGCACGGTTTCCAAGCAGAATTTTTGGCGGCTTCCCACTACCCGAATCCTGCTCGATAGTGTAGGTTAGATTTTCATCAAGATCAGTAAACAGAAGTTCTGTTGTGTCGTTATTCTGAAGCGCATCATCGCGGACTGTCTTCACCTGTTCATAACTTCGTGCATCATCGGTACTATACAATGTAAATTTAAAGTTTTGATAAGCAGGATCGTTCGGGTCCATCTTAAGAGTTATTGTAAACGTTTTACGTTCGGCAGTCTCACCATTAGGCATATCAAGCACCGGACTATCGATAGTGTTTGCGCCAAGTGTGTGTTTGATACCTTTGAGCACATATTGACAAGTAACACTGTTGTCTGCCTGCCATGCCGCGTAGTGATCGTTATTGATAAAGTAAAGCTTTGGAATGGAAATACGCGCGATCATCGTAGTGTCATCAATGCATCCGGAAGCGGTAAGACCCATGTCCACTTCGATGCCGTCATAGATTCCAAACAGGTTACCTGTTATGCGTGCTCTGTTCGTTTCGACAAGATATTCCGCGGTGACATCGACGTAACACTGCTCATTGTATTGAAACCCTTTTGCACCCGGAACCCACTCGGCAGAAATAATTCTGACTTCATCTTCCGGTTCCTCATCAGGGGAATTGTCTTCAACACCGGTAACACGTGTGTATTCTTTCTCTTCTTCCTGCGATCGCGAAAAACCGGGAAGGTTGATATCATTCCAGACTCTTGGTGGCATAATGTGCTCCTCAAATGACGATTATAGGGTAATCACTACAAAATCTGCGCAAACAATTTCTTTTTATTTTGATTACCAGTATCTTTGGGATAAACTGGATCAAGCGAATTACAATGAAAATATATGTAATTGATTTGGTGGGAGGCAACTTTTTTAAAGACATTATATTGTTTTTTGCCAAGGCAACATTTTGAAAAACTATATTATGACCGTTAACCAAATTTACATAGAATTCATATCACCAATTTTCCGCGGAGGTATTCCTGTTATGTGGGTTCGTTTACCATCTGTTACCATTCTGTTTGTGGGTTTAATGCTCCTTGTTTGCTCGGTTCCATCACCGCCTCCAGGACCGGAAGATTCTTTTGTTGCCCTTGAATTTAAAAGTTCCAATGGAAAGATCTCCAAAGATACATTGACTGATTCAACTGGAAAACAGGTTAAAATCTATATGATTCATAATCTCACCCAGTACATCGATTCTTCAATTCTGAGAATAGCAAAGGGAACAGATTTCAATGAAGTTCATCAGATGCGCACCTTTAAAGGACAGACTGATACATCCTATTATCCTATGGTATTTTCTGTTCCAGGAACCTATTCTGTTATCTTTATCGGTTACATTCAAGGGCAACCGACAGTTTTAAACGGAATAATCAACATTGTCGATCGACCGCAGAAACCGGTTTTGGACGGAGATACTTCCGGCCCTGTTTTAAACAGGGTAAATCCTGCCATGGAGAATGCAAGTACCAATTCATCAAGTTACAGTATTTCACTTACATGCAGTGATACCAGCGGATTATTGTCTGTACATGCGACGCTGGGATCATTGACATTTACCGGTATACGGGGAACTGGAAATATTTGGACTATTGCAGTTTCCGGGTTACTTTCGGGTTCCCCCAATACAATTGTCGTTACTGCTATCGACAGTTCACTACAGGCAAACAAAGCGACATTAAATTATGCAATAACATACGATCCGACAATGCTTGACACAATTGGTCCAACAATTACTCCTGTCAGCAGCCCGGCATCGGGTACGACTCTTACAATACCAGCCGTCGAAATTATCGTAAACGTTAGTGACCCGGGTGCGGTTGACAGTGTTTACTGGATGAAAAACAGAGGTACTAAGAAAATGATGCTTGCGGTTGCAGGGAATGCAGGTCAGTATTTACTTCGTGATACTCTTACAGATGGAAACGTCGATACGCTGACAATTGTTGCAGTTGACAAAGCAACAAAACACAATCAGACAACATTGACACTAATCCTTAAATATTCTGAACCAAAATTTTCTGTGACCTATAATGGCAACACAAGCACAAGTGGTACTGTACAAACCGATACAAGTTCCTATGTCAAGGGTACGACAGTCACAGTTGCGACAGCCGGTACACTGATAAAAACTGGTTATACATTTGATGGATGGAATACAGCAGCAGACGGCAGCGGGACTTCCTTCATTGCAGGTACAGGCACATTTGTCATATCTTCAAATGTCACCCTGTTTGCAAAGTGGAAAATTAAAACATACACGTTGACATACGATGGTAACGGCAGCACTGGTGGAACTGCTCCGGCGGAGATGACACTCGACTCAAATGTTCTCGCAACAGTCGCAGCGAATACCAATCTTTCAAAAACCGGTTTTGATTTTAACGGCTGGAACACAAATGCCGATGGCAGTGGTACCGGGCTGGCTGCTGGTGCAACATTCAGAATTAAAAGCGATACAACGTTATACGCGCAGTGGATAGTGAAAAAATACACATTGACAATAAGCGCACCTGTAAACGGTACA
Organism: uncultured Fibrobacter sp.; assembly: GCA_964390065.1. Classification (GTDB taxonomy): domain Bacteria; phylum Fibrobacterota; class Chitinivibrionia; order Chitinivibrionales; family Chitinispirillaceae; genus JAAZBG01. Next base: position 13,647 of record CAYMGX010000094.1, read on the forward strand.
GTCGATCTGTCAGGTACTATGAGTGTTGATTCGGGAGCGGTAACAACGCTGACTGCAACACCGGCAAGCGGGTTCAAATTCAAACAATGGAGTGTTACATCCGGCGCCGCAACAATCGCAACCCCGGCATCTGCAAGTACTACGATTAAATTGACGCAAGGTAACGCGACCATACAGGCAGAGTTTGTTTGTATTACATTTGCTAAAGAACTATTATTTAGTCAATACGCGCAGTATTCGTTTGTTGATGGTGTTCAAACAGAGGATAGTGGATATTTGATAGTTGGTAATACTAGCAATGAGATGATTCTTGTCAAATTGAACGCAAATGGCGATACTGTGTGGACAAAAATAGATAACTATTTAAACAGTCCACACTCAATCAGTAATGGTGATAATGGTTATTATATGATCTCTGGACGTGATCCGGTAACAGAAGATTTTGCGCAGGTAGTATGGTATGTACAAAACGGGAATGAAATAAATCAATGGACTTTATACGATACATCGGGATTTTCTTATGGAACGACTGCATTGTCTTTTAAAGATAACAGTTATATCATTGGTGGTGTACTGGGTAAAGGATACTTTCTGGCTAAAATTGACAATACTAGAACACAACTTTGGTTTAAATCGTATGATGTAGGTTATGGCAACCTGAATGGTTGTACACCAACACGTGATGGTGGTTATCTATTGGTAGGCAATGGTATTACTGGATTAAGTGGTCTTATAATAAAAACAGATAAAAACGGTGAGGAAGTATGGCGAGATAATTTTAGATCTTCAACAACACTATCTAATTATTCTACGCATTCATTTAATTCAGTTGATACAACTCCTACAGGCAACCATGTTATAGTTGGTTCCGGTATTACAACAGGAATAGATAATGGATTTCTTTTAGATATATCATCAAGTAAGGATGTACAAATATTTAAGGAATATAATGATGCAACAAGACTTAGTAGTATTAAAACAACAAATAACGGATCTTTTTTCATTGCGGGATCAACAGAAAAATTAGGGCAAGGTGGAAGTGATATTTATATCATAAAAACTAATTCAAGTGGTACAATTATAAATTCTGCAACGTATGGTACAACTGCTGATGAGGACGCTGAATCGCTGAAATTAACAAGTGATGGTGGTGCTATTATTGTCGGGAACCACTGGGTTATTAAGACAGACGAGAATGGCAATGTGAATTAGTAAGACTTTAATCAATTTCATCGAGTTTTAAGAGGGGATGTCAATGTTGTCAACCTGAACACGCCCCTCCATAGTCGTCAACTTAGACAAAACCGTTCTCGTAGAGATAGAACGGTTTTGTAAACCAAGCAGGGAAAAATTCTAATTAATCCCCCACTCTTTGTATTAAAAAAAAATCATTCAGGATTAACAACCAATGATGCCTGTTTTCCTGGTACTTGCATAACATATACACAATGTTTCTTCCCTTCAGTAAAATTCTGAACTGAACCTGAAGGAATTTTTTTACCATCGATGGTATATAACGATGTGAGTATAGGGTTCTGATGGTTATGTATTGTTAAATTATTCTTAGAAATTACACCTGTTCCCTGCTTTCTAAGAAGTTCAAGCATTTTAACAGCATAGCGTTTTCCAAACTGGCGATAACTATCTGCTGTGAAATGGTATTGATCGGCTCCTTTAAGTCCTGATGATGAAATAACATAAGCGGTGTTTTTCATGGTATCGGCTAATTTCTGTACCTCTCCACTGGGGCTGAGCAAATCACCAGCAAGTAGTGGTG
>CAYMGX010000095.1:0-9911 GCA_964390065.1 uncultured Fibrobacter sp.
AGTATGCGTCACTCATCCTTGAATACATATAACCGCTCTGATGACCAAAATTGAAGTTGCTTTTCGATATTGTATTTGATGTATCCATTGCAGATAGATTTGCACCAATCGCTAAAGAAATAATAATTCCGGCTATGTGACGAATACTAATCACCATTCGAATCCCTTGTCGTTGTTTCTAATGTTTTTTACGATGCAGGTTGAAATATATATCCCGGATTGTACATAAATCGTGGATGTATCGTTTGACAGTGACCATTAGCGGAATACTACTACATGTGAATATTCATCAGGGTATGGACGCGTTGGACGTTCGTTATGAATAACATTGCATTATCAATGATCATCACAATAGTAAATCACCCCATCTTATATGGGTGGACTTCGCTGATCCCGTTGGAAACATCATAGGTTTTCACATGCATTGACAAAAGTGCATATTCCGGATTGGCAAGATACTCTGCAAGTGTTGGATGACAAAAGAGGAACAGTTCCTTAGTTGCTGTTGCACCGCTCAGATCCACCGCTTTTGCAATTCCTGTCGCACTGACAGCGAAATCACCAGTGATTCGCTTACTGGAATGAGGTCTGTGATCAACAAGTATGGTAACGGGTTCAATATTTTCCAAATTTTTAAATTTGTCGGTATGATGTTTTGTCAGGAAAAGAATTGTTTTTAGGTTGTTCGTTACAGTAAAAGGAACAATGACTGCCTTTGGCACACCATTTTCAACAGTAGCCAATACACCGAATAATTGGTTTGTCAATACTTCATATATCTTACCGTACAATTCGCCTTCATCCATAATCTGAATCCTTTTCAATTTAATAGTGTGGGAACCAGTCATACCTCTTGATTATTTTTTAAAACAAGGCAATATAGTATGTGAATCACGTAACTATAACGCTACAACCATCCACTTTTAATACTGATGCTTTTAAGTTCTTCGATTATACCATCTTTTTAAAATGCATAGCAACTTTTTTATCAATCCGTAACTTTTTTAAACAATTCTTTGAATAGTATATGTACATAAATTATTATTATTTATTGGGAAACTCAAAGCAGTATCACCAGGTTTGGATTACTTTAGTGTTTAACGTTCACTCGAATTAAAAAGGATTTTTTGTGCCTATGAGTAAAAGAACTGATGCCGTTGCGATTGTCTTCAGTGCTTTATTGATAGTTGCGACCGGCTGTAAAGATAAAAAAAAGGATAGTGCATCAGTTATCAATACCCCGGCAACTACTGCCATTGAGACAACAGCAACACCTGTAAATGATGCTCAAGAAAAATCACAAGAGAAAGGTATCGTCTGTGTTTATGAAAAACATTATATCAAAGATAAACCATCTAAGGACGGCAAGTCATTTACATCCATAAGCAAAGGTGAAACGATACAGGATCTTGGTGAAATTGTCACTGATAGCACAGATAAGAAGCCTGTTGTATATTACAAGATACGCCTTTCAGATGGAAAAGAGGGCTGGGCACCGGCAGCAGGAATCCGGGTAAATGCAACGGCTGCAGTCTTTACCGTTGGCGCATCTGTATATTCCCGTCCTGATCCGCTAACAATTACTGATGTTAAATTGCAGCCTATGTACTTTGTGGCAATTACAGAACGCAATGATGATTGGGCGAAAGTTGTCTGGATAGAAGGATATACACCAAAAGAAGGGTGGGTAAAAAACAATGCCCTGACAGCATCAAAAGAAGATGTTGCTACTGCAATATTAATTACCAGAAAACTTGATGCAAAGGACAACATACCATTAATTGACAAAATGAAATCACTGATTGCAGATGCCCCCTACCCCGGTTCACAGTTCATTGTAGAATTGAAGAAAAAAGTTGAATCACTGGAATTGGCAATATCAAATGCTGCAACAACACCAGGTTTAACAACCGATGAGAAAACTGACCCAACAACATCTTCCGGTGAATAAATATTATTTTGTATGATGAGCAGATAACTCTTCTGCTCAATTTCAATGCATCAAATATATAAATAGCTTTTTAAACAGGACTCTCTAATGGCTCAGCGTAAAAAACATGATAGACCCAAAAAAACTGGCAAAAAAGAGTCCTCAGATTCACCGACGACTTCTGAACAGGGAAAACTGACGCAACGTCTTAAAGCGATTCAAAAAACGAATCTTGAACCTAATACAGTTGCATTAAATCGAAAAACACTGTTGATCCTGCTTGGAATTCTTGGAATTACACTTTTCTTTATCGTAAAAATGTTTATTGTACCGGTAATTCTGGCACTCTGTTTTACCACACTCTTCTATCCGATGTATTCTTTATTTCTAAGGATAACCCGCAATAACAAACCGATATCATCAATATTGTGCTGCCTTGCGCTATTTTTTGGTTTACTTATACCAACCTATCTTCTTATTCAGATGATTGCCAAGGAGTTGATTCAGTTTTACGGTACAGCAGAACCGGTTGTCAGGGATCTGATTCATAAAGGTGATGAAAGCAGTTTTGCGAAACTATTAGAACATCCTATGCTTGCATCACTTCATACTATAAAAATCGACTGGCAAAGCTTGCTTTTTAGTGCATTGAAAACTGTTGGTGGCTATGGAACGACACTTCTGAATAAAACATCTACTGAAGTGCTGACACTTATCTTGACATTTGCCATAATGTTCTTTACCATGTTTTACCTCTTTCTGGATGGTGAGAAATTATTACGAAGACTTCAGTATTTAAGTCCGTTGCGCCATGAGTATGATGAACTGCTGTTTAAACGTTTTCTTATGATATCAAGAGCAACTATCCGCGGAACAATTGTTATTGGACTGGCTCAGGGACTTTTAGGTGGTCTCACGTTTCTTGCTGTTGGAATAAAGTCATGGCTGCTCTGGGGATTTGTCATGGTCATGTTTTCGCTGATACCCTTTACGGGAGCCTGGATGGTAATGCTTCCTGCTGCACTGCTTCAGGTTATCTATGGCAACTACTGGAAAGCCTTTATTATTGCCATAATGTGTATTCTTGTTGTATCTACCATTGATAATATTCTGCGCCCCCGCCTTGTTGGTAATGAGGCGAAAATGCACGATCTGATCGTTTTATTTTCAACACTCGGCGGTATCGCAGTCTATGGAATCATGGGATTTATAGTAGGCCCCGTAATTGCAGCTCTTTTTATGACAGTGCTTGACATGTACGGAATTGAATATGAAACAGAACTTAATAAACATGAAAATCAATAAACAGCTCTAATAGTACGCACATTATTTTTTCTAATATAATCAACAGGATTGCATGATGAATTGTCCAAAATGTAATGTCAAAATGCATATTCTTCATGATATACTTCAGAATCATATTGAATATGAGCAGTGTGGTTCCTGCAGAGGCATATTCCTTGACAAGGGTGAATTTGCCGATTTAAAAGATTTCAGCTTTGAAGATTTTTACCGGTCATTGAAAGTATAATTGTCGTGAATACAGCACGTATACACGGCATAATAAGCGTTCTGTTTGTTTGTAAAGGATGCAAAAACAGGAAATGTTCAATGTGCAGATAGATGTTGTTTAATTGAATTGCCGCCCAAACCAGTTGCATCTGAAATTATAATTTTTAAATGCAGCAAAAAGTTATCAAAACTCCTGAAAATTGACACCATAATTAAAAACTTTACATTTCCTGTCCTTCAGCCTCGTGAGCTTCATATACCTCATACGCTGTTGACAAAAATTCTTCAGCTTGTTCGGTATCAGTCAGACCTTCGCTAACTATTTTCCACATATTAGCATGTGTATCAATTGAATGAAGCAAACTCTCAGTGATAAACGAAAAGTCCTTCATATCCCAGTCCTCACCCCAACCGGCATTAAAAGTAATCTGATAATGATTATCCGGATCGTTCTTGTAGATCATCATTGATGGCGGATTACCGCTGAAACGTGTATTACCCAGTATTTCATGTATGATCGGGATATCTGCAGTTTCGTCAAGCGACAGGAAAAATTCATTATTAATCATCCAATGGTCAGTATAACACTCAATCTCGGTTCTGCACACCGGTTCTTCGTCATCAAAAAGCATAAACGTCAATACCCTTAACAAATCCGCTGTGTCACCACTTTCGATGTCAGCTTCAATTTCCGGCTCAAGTTTAAGTTCCAGCCCTCTGACATGATTTTTTACCTTATCCCACAATTTCAGAAGTACGTTATCGATTTGTGCTCTTTTTTCGGGATTCTCAATCCTGATAACACCACTATTTTCATCGGCTTTTTCAGCTGCTTCATGTATCCAGTTATTAGCCATCATCTTCCTTTATTTTCAACAATATATTTAATTCGTCACCGTGCAGAAATTCCTGCAGACTTACCATCTTTAAGATAATTTCCAATGACTGAATTAGCAAATGGATATTGTATTGAATTAGCAATAGATATGATTAATGCCCCGTTAAAATGTATCACTATCATTCCCCCGGAGATTAATCATTACAACATCTCTGTCGTAAAATAACCATGTACGATATAATCTATATGAAGTATCTGAAGTATCCAAAATACTTCGTGTTAGCGGCAATACTGACTGCAGAATTTGTTTACTTGTTTGCGTAAAATTGGTTTGTCAAGAATTATTGCCCCATGCATTTTCATGTGTTCTACTTCGATTGAACTTTTTCTTGATGAACAGGCAAATATTCTTGTACCGGGGAGTAATATTTTTGCTGATGCAAAAGCATCCATTACAAGATTGTAATCACTTGGCGGATCAATATCGAGAATTAAATTTGGAATTTGATGATCCATGCAAAAGGTAATCATTTTTTCAGGATCACTCAAAAAAGCAATCACCGTTTCGTTGCGAAGCATTTCAATCATTGAATGAATAAACGGACACTCTGTTCCGAATAAAACAACCTTGACTGTATCCGGAGACAATTCGGTATCATCAGATTCAAGCTCTTCTTCTTCAACATTGTCAAGCTGTTCCTGACGTTTTCTAAGGCGATCCCAACGGTTCCGATCTATTATTTCAAGTAGTTTATCAAAGGATTCTTTGGTGATTTTATTTGGAAATGCCATATTAAAACTCATTCCGGTTCTGCTGTACCAATTTGAATAAACTGCTTTAATACAGGTACTTTTTTGCAAAGTTCATGTGCTGCTGCAGCCAGGTGTTCTGCATATCGAAAATGAGCTCCCATCCCGGTTCTCAATTCAATTTCGTAGATAAATTTATCAGCATGCGTTGAATGTTCGAATGCAACCTGAGTACCAAGATGTAACGCATATACATATGCTGCGGCACAATCGCGTTTGACAATTTTATTCAGAAATGATGCAGTTTTGTCAAAAAGCAGTTGCTGCCGTTCATGAGAAACGCCTTGAGGAAGGTAAAAACCAACCGGTACCATTGGCGTAAATCTGTATCCGCTCCTGTGACGGTTCAAATCACGCAGTTCAGCTATTGCCATATTATTCCACGCAGCCCTTATTACCATTCTCCTTATAGTGGAACTGACAGCACTGTACCGGTTCACTTTTCCATCGAATGATTTGCCGAGTGGTATGATTTCTCCAAGAAAATCCGGGTAATTTCTTTCAACACCAACAAAAACATCATCCTTGACAGAATTATAGGAAATACCATTTTTAATCATAGACTGTACCGCATAGTCAAGAACCAGCGAAGACTGTGCAGTACTTGCAGTATCAGGAGTACTGTGCTTGACCATTCGGGGAACAAACTTATTGAGTTCTGTACGGATCTGCGCTGCACAAGCACGGGCTTCTTCAAGCGGCAGCGAATCGAGAATTTTAATGGTTTCTGCCCACACGCGGGCAGTCATAACATAGGCAGCATTGGTTCGTGTCGCAAAGGGAATAAAATAACGTGCTCTGTCAAGTGCGTAGTTTTTTCTCAGTCTATCAGCAACTTTCGGAGTTGCATTAGAAGGAAGCCTTACAACTGATGGGTCCCGCTGTGCATCTGCGTCAAGCCTGTCGTAGACATCCTGATACAGTTCAAACGACATTCTCATAATATCAAGCCATTCCGCTGCCAGGTTATCCGGAATACCTATGGACTTTGGATCCGGCAGACTGCTTTTATCAAGCTTGATATACCGTGTACTTGACTCCTGACCATCACACAATTGCGCTATCTCGAAAATCTTATATGCAAGGAACATCGAACAGCCATCAACAACAATCGCAATGCCACCACTCATTCCTGTAATTGATGCATGCCCGTAATCGACAAACCTGAAAATTGCATCAACAGCTTTATCCGGATCATTCCAGTCAATTGACTGAAGAATAGATTCAATACCCTTGTTTGATCGGGAATACTTCGCAAGGCAACTTGCCAGTAGTTCCGGAGTTACTGTGGGATTATCTTTTGCACCTGGCGGAGGAACTATACCGATTGCTGTGACTTTCATGCACATTCCCTGATGTAAATAGTGACTGATAATTCGTAATTAGTTCTGGCTTAACATACATATAAACATGGCACGGGCAACGAAACCTCGTCACCCGTTACATGTCACTTGTCACACTCTATTAGTACCTGTAATGGTCCGGTTTAAATGGCCCCTCAACAGGAACACCAAGATAATCAGCCTGTTTCCTTGAGAGTTTTGTGAGTTTTACTCCGATTTTCTCAAGATGCAAACGGGCAACCTCTTCATCAAGTTTCTTTGACAAGAGATATACTCCTGGTTTGTAAATGTCTTTATTTTTCCAGAGATCAAGCTGTGCAAGCGTCTGATTCGAGAATGAATTAGACATAACAAATGATGGATGTCCGGTAGCACAACCAAGGTTAACCAGACGGCCTTCAGCGAGAAGATAGATAACGTGGCCATCTTTAAAAGCGTATTTATCAACCTGCGGCTTGATTGTTGTTTTTACAACACCCGGCCAGTTGTTAAGTGCTGCAACCTGAATCTCATTATCGAAATGACCAATATTGCAAACAATTGCCTGATCTTTCATCTTTGACATATGCTCTGCGGTGATAATATCAACATTACCTGTTGTTGTCACATAAATATCTGCAACACCAAGTGTTTCTTCAATTGTTGTAACCTGATAGCCTGCCATCGCAGCCTGTAAAGCACAGATCGGATCAACTTCAGTAACGATAACACGTGCACCAAAACCACTCATTGACTGAGCGCAACCTTTGCCAACATCACCGTAACCACAAACAACAACAACTTTACCCGCAATCATGACATCAGTCGCACGCTTGATACCATCAGCAAGTGACTCTCTGCATCCGTAAAGATTATCGAACTTGGATTTTGTTACCGAATCGTTAACATTGATAGCCGGAATGAGCAGTTTCTTCTGTTCCATCATCTGGTAAAGGCGATGAACACCTGTGGTTGTTTCTTCAGAAACGCCGCGCCATTCTTTAACTACCTTATGCCAGAACTGATTATCTTTTTTGTATACTTCCTTAAGCAGATTCTTGATACATCCCTCTTCGTGGCTCTCTGATGGTGAATCAACCCATTTATCTCCATTTTCAAGTTCGAAACCCTTGTGAATAAGCAACGTTGCATCACCACCATCATCAACAATCAGATTCGGACCTTTGAATCCATCAAAGCACAATGCCTTAAACGTGCAGGCCCAGTACTCTTCAAGCGACTCACCCTTCCATGCATAGACCGGAATACCTGCTTTTGCAATACCGGCAGCAGCATGATCCTGTGTAGAGAATATATTGCATGATGCCCAACGGACCTCAGCACCTAATGCTTTCAGTGTCTCAATAAGAACGGCAGTCTGAATAGTCATATGAAGCGATCCGCTTACACGTACACCGGCAAGCGGCTTATCTTTTGCATATTTTTCACGAATTGCCATCAAACCGGGCATCTCTTTTTCTGCTATTTCGATCTCTTTACGTCCCCATTCTGCAAGACTCATGTCGGCAACAATATAGGGTGAACTTGCCCAGATATCAACTTGTGGTGCCATCAGCAACTCCTTATTATTAAATTAATTGTAAATATTCAATGTGCTTAAGAAAACAACAGTTTACCACACAACTACCGGGTGCACATGAAATTATATGCCACGATGTGGAAAACCGTGTATAAAATAATTCAGGACGGGCGTGTCAGACAATTACTTGATACGTTCAACAAACGCTTTGATTTCGGAAAGAATGTCATGACGCATACCATAGGGGGACTTAATGATCAGGCGCATGTCATTTAAGGATATATGACGTGGATTGATAAAGGGTCTAAGAAGTCGCATTGGTAAATGTGTTGGATTTTGGATCAATGCAAGCGGAACACCGCTGTTCACCAGACCACTATTGAGCTCTCTGGTCGACGCAATTTTTGATAATACGAGCATTGAACGGCTTGTTTTTGCAATAAATTCAACCAGACGCGGAACATTGTATACTTTTGGATTATCAAGCAGCCTGCACATGAGAGTATCATTACGCAAGCCCATCATTACCAGTTCCTGAACAGAGTACGACTTCTTTACATCAAGCTGAATGCTTAGCCTGTCAGGACCGATCAGGTTATTAATCGCCATAGTATTAAAATTACCACATATTGTTGATCCATGATAAATAACACCCGGATCAACAAGTACTGTATGAAGACGCTGTGATTTTTCACCAACCTGTATCTGAAAACCTTTTTTCGATGAAAACCCGAGCGCATTCGAAATCCAATCAAACGGTGACCCCTTATTATCACTTAAAAACCTGACGATTGATGTCACAGCCGCAAGACGTGTTGGAGGGATCATGCGGGTACGTTGTGTGAACATCATTTTTAGCAGCGAAGCGACCATTGGATTGTCACGATCAAGTTTTTTAATCCATTTATATAACTGATCAGATTTCATCACATACTCAAATGTCAATACTGGCTCACCAACCGGTTCATTACGTGATATCTTTGTAGCTGTTTCGAGTATACGCTGTGACAGCTCATCGGTGGTACTTAACAATGGTAGTAATTTTGCCATTTTTCTCATATTGTAGGCATCGGTGTTTGTAGAAATCCAGTCACTCTGCATTTTGAGTGCCATAGATTCACCTTTCATGAGAAGGCTTAATTGAAGATACTCCCTCTCACTCAATCGTTGTCCTGATTTCATTTTGTTAAGCCATGATACAGCAACCTGCGATGCAATATCTATTGAATCGGACGAACCGAGCTTACATATCTGCGATATCGTGTTGTAGGTATGATATGCTTCATCGGTGAAATTCTCTTCACGTAAACTAATACCGGTAAATACCTTTCTTAATCTTTTAAAGCGTATGCTATAATTGATCACATCGAAATCTGATTCGCGCATATCGAGAAAACAATAGAGTACATATTCAAGCATTGATGCTGATGGTGCTTTATCAAGAAGGCAAAGAAGTATTTCTGTTGGCTCAATGGATTCTTCATACCTGATGAATAGTTTCGCAATTTTCTCCGATCCATCGGAAAACGGTTCCGAGGGCAACAGCGTTTTATAAAACTCACTTACCAGTTTATCAACCATCGTTGAATAGGTTTCGCGCAAACATTCCATAACAACTAATCCCTCAGGTAGATAAATAGTTTGAGTATAATTTACATTATATCAATAAATTCCATTACTCTATTCTAATTATAACTTTAAAGATTTGATTTTTAAACAAGTTTGATGATTTTTTTAAGAGGCCTCACCCCCCTGGCCAATGTCGTTAACTTAACCTTGACATGTTGCAGTTGTGCCGGTTGCTCGCCCCCTAAATCCCCCGCAGGGGGACTTTGAGAGCTGAATAGCTTGTTTGGCCTATTTCTTCAAGTCCCCCTGCGGGGGATTTAGGGGGCGAGTCTTACGTGTCAACTTTAAGTTAACGACATTGCCCCCCGGCCCCCTCTGGTTCTGCAACCA
>CAYMGX010000095.1:9921-15327 GCA_964390065.1 uncultured Fibrobacter sp.
GCCCCCCTCTCCGCAAGCGGTAGAGGGGGGAGAAGAGTTTTACTGCCAGGCTGAGATGCCTGCCTGCCACACACAAAGCTGCGTGACCCCGCTGGAGGAATTTGTAATTTAAAAAAAACACCCCTCTCTGCAGGCTGCAAAGAAGGGTAAATAATAAAAAAATGGATTGTTTTTTTTCTGTACTCCCCCTCTACCGCTTGCGGAGAGGGGGCCGGGGGGTGAGGCCTTCTACCGTTTGACAGCGATATTTCTGGTCTCAACAACTTTATTGGTCCCATCATCGCAAACGACAACTAATTTATATGTTCCTGTTCCAACAGTTCTGTTGTTTTTATTTGATCCATCCCAGACAGCATAGTAACTATCGCCCTGGTTGATGAATTTTTTCTCTACCAGCACATTTCCTAACAGATCGAATATTTTACAGGTAACATTCACATTATTAATATTCACTGATGATGTCGGTTTGACTTTAATAACAGTTCCAAATCCTTTACCCCGGTCAGGGATATTTTCAGGTATCACCGATTCACCTGGTTTGAATGGGTTTGGCCCGATTACAACTTTCCAGTTGGCCGGAGGCCAGACAATTGATAGTGCAACCCGTCTGTTTTTGCTATTATCCTGAATAGCGCCATTGAGATCAGACAGTTTTGCAACTGAATTAATCCAGATTGAATCACCGCTATTAACCATAATATCACTATTGTTTTCAACAACGAACCGATAGGTGGCATTATCACTTCTAACCATTCGTAACCGTAAAGAATACCGTGCTCCGTCACTGCCACTTATGAAGTTAAATGGTTCTGACCCAAGTGGTTCGGATACTTTTTCAGACGTTTCAACTAAGAGCGTATCGCTTAATCTTCCCGAACCATCATCAAGATTTTCTCCCGGGAGAATCTTTGCAAAGACAATAACCGGAGCTGCTTTGTCTGACACCTTTGTCAGTACCGGTTTTTTTGGTGCCGATGTAAACACGATCTTTAATTCAATCATCATCGAAGTATTTACTGTTTCCTGAACAGAACGCACATTCAATCCAAAACCCACCAATGAATCACTTATTAAGGTTATTCTATTTTTGTCAACAACAACACCCGGTGCCTTATTTTGAAGATACAGTACAGCGACGATTGAATCTATTTCATCAAGTGTTACCGCACGCTTGAATTTTACTCTGACACTGTCAATATACCCGTCAGCGTTGGCATCGAGGTATATTGCGGATGCCACACCGGCAGGTCCTTTACGTAAAGAGATAACAACCGGTTCGTTATTCTGATGCGGCAGGTTATTGTTCATATCGGTAACAGTTCCACCTGCAGTTCCCGGAACAAACCGCAATTTGTCACCATCAAGGGGGCGTTTTGATGACGCGGCAAGCTGCACAGTCATCTGTGAATCACTTTCGAGTGATACAACTTTGTCAACATTCAATTTTGTTGTATCCGTTCCCTTTATCAGCAGCAGCTGATTTCCGGTAAGTGATGATGGCACAACTGCTTCAGAAAATGAAAGGATCAATATATCCGGTATATCATCATTATTCTCTGCAACAGATGCAGATGTCAAAGCAGGACCAACGCCATCATTGAATGATTTTGCATTCTGCATTTCATTGCCTTCAATGGTCATATACATAATAACTTTACCGGAAGGTGTTCCGTCTTTTCCACTGCCTGATGTAAAACTCAGTGAATAATCCAAATTATTTTTAGTGATTGCCGATGAGTTGACAACATAGCTTTTTCCCTGATATTCAATTTCCATAGAATCCAGGCGCTGATCGTCTTCAAAATCTCTTGTCAGAACAACATCCAATTGATCCGGAACGAGATCACCATTTCTGTCCCGCATGATAGCAGACCTTATTGATGGCCCTACAGCGGATGTCAACACAGTAACTGTAATTGTATCATTCTTTGCAACGCTATTATCACTAACCGAGATTACACTTGATCCGGAACCAATTTTTATAATCGTACCGATCCATTTATCGGCACCACTACTGACAATTGCTGCAGTTGAATTACTGGAACTCCATCGTGCATTATCAGCATATGATACGAAGCTTCCGTATTTGTCACGAATAACTGCATACAGGATATATGTTTTCTGGTTTGATCCCAGTGTAATCGGATCAAGATATTCATCATTGGTTCGGTTGAAGCTTGTTGTGTCAATGACAATGTCAATATGATCCGGCTTCCCGACATCTCCAATGGTTACTGTAATTGTATCATTTTTTGAAACACTGTTATCACTTACAGTAATTACACTTGATCCTGAACCAATATTTGTAATTGTACCGATCCATTTTTTGCTGCCACCACTGACAGTCATCACATTTGCATTTGACGAACTCCATTGTGCATTATCTGCATACGATACAAATTTTCCATATTTGTCACGAATAACCGCATAGAGTACATATGTTTTCTGAGTAAATCCAAGTGTAATCGGATCGAGGTATTGATCATTTGTCCGGTTGAAGTTTATTGTGTCAATGATAATATCAATATGATCCGGTATTCCATCATCGCCCGATGAACATCTGATCTTATTTATCGCTCCGATATTGTCAACTGGCCATCCGCGGATGTTGGTAAAAGCAGTATTGCGAATCGTATCACCGGAGCAATTATCAAGTGTCGCCTTGATCCAGAGCGAAACGGAATCATCAGAGGACAGTGGTGTATCACCGCTTATGATATCCCATTTGATATCGCCGTTTGTATTAGTTGGAGCTAACGATTTTCCTTTACTGGTACCGGTAACAATCGTACCGCCTGCAGAGCGATAGGTCAGATTTGATGGCAGCTTGTCATGAATTGAGACATCGAAGGCTGCATCCATGTGACTGTTCCATCCCCAGACTTTTGTTTTACTTGCACCAAGAGACATCACACCTGCATATCCTTCACGTACCGGAAATCCATCCTGAGAAACACCGGGAAGAAACCCGGCGGTATCACCACCCCAGAATTGTACAGTATCTTCCGACAAGCGAACTTTGAAATTGAATGGTGCAGGATAAGTCCTATACTGTAAACGCTGATTCCCGCCAATCTGTTTTCCATTGGAGAAAAAGCTCATCCGGATATCAGCAAAATCCTTGAACATTCTGATTTCAATTTTCTCATTACCATTGACACGCACTGCGAGTGACGAACTATCCCAATAGGTCAGATCGATTGTTCCACCAAACATACCATTCTTTCCAAATGCATATTTGTGAACCATTACGGTGTTTTGTTGATCATAAACAATTGTATCACCATTGAATGAGAGCTTTCCATTCCCGCTTTTATCAATCCATTCAGCAGCATTTGTTGCATCGGTGATAATTGTTCCGTGAGTCTGTTTGTAATTGATTTTGTAATTTACCGTGTCTCCCTGCCTGTAAACAGGTTTGTCTGACAATTTATACAATGTTGTCGGTTCCGGTGGAGGAGGCGGTACGGAATCACAGGTTACCGTTATAATCGTGCTATCACTGATTGCGGATTCTTTATCAGCACTTAACCATGAACGGGCAACAATAGATTTGTTCTGCATCGGGCAGTTTCCCGCGGCTGTTACCACGTATTTAAGAGAGCCTTTCTCTTTGATCTGCATTTTTGGAATAGTCCAGGTGATAACCTGACCGTCAATTTTTGCACTCACCCCAAGCGGTGCATCACCGATAAAGCGGCTGAACACGAGCCCATCAGGAATTGTATCCTTTATTACAACATTGGCAACATCACGACCCGGCAACGGACCATTTCCTGCAACGCGACGCCATGTATACCCGTCCCACTCTTCGACCAGGATATTGTCAACAACATGAGATGCATCATCACACTGTTTGGGATTCCATGTTGTTACCGGAATATCAGGATTATCAAGGTCGGTCCAGTCGTTGGTTATCGGCCAGTATTTGCCATCTTCAGCATCTGTGGCATCTGCATCCCACGACCAGTCATCACTCCATTCTACTGGCTGGTAATTACTTGCGCTTAAAATCCAGACAATGCGAAGTGGTGATGTTCCGCCACGATGGATATTTCCCTCTACACCTCTGTACCAGTCAAGATAATAATTGGTTGTAACCAGATTATCAACTCGTTTTGGATCTGTTGGATCAGAAAACTGCACAATAATTCGTTGATTCCATTTTCCATTCGCATCGGAACCGGCCATGATATTTTCATGCAGGACTTTAACCGCATTTTTCTCTATTCCTTCAACAATTGTTGGATTAAGTGACCACCCGGTTTGACAGGAAGATGCATCCTTGTAGCACTGTAATCCGGCATCAAACATAAAGTACGACACACGATAGTTCCCATAGTCAATATATGCTTCGTCAGCATCATGAAAAAGTTTAAACCTCATGGTACTTTCCTGAGCTGTACCACTTGCTGTTTTGTGAGAATAGGAAAAATTAACTCCAGAGCGTCCGCCATTGATCCACCCGGCCTCTGAAGTATTCTCAAAGTCAATCGAAAAGGTAAGCTCTTTTCCGGGATTAACCATGGTATTACTTGCCTTTTTATCAAGCACAAGCGCACGTTTTGCAATGTCAAGATAGTTGCGCTCCATAACAGCAGAAATTTTGTTCGGATATTCGTCTGAAGTCCACCCGCTTCCGTTTGAGCAACTTATTGTCGCACGGTTACGATATTGTTTAACCGTTGCTGCTCCGACTTTCACCGTAAGAGTAACCTGCCCTTTTGTATCACCTATATGGGTTGAATCCTTAAAACCGTCCACTGTGCCAATATTCCAGGTGACTGTATGCGATGCAGCATTGTAAACACCGCCTCCGGTACTTCCGACATAAACAAAATCTTTATGTAACGTGTCAACGATTTTGACATTTTGCGCATCAAGCGAACCATAGTTGCGATAATCAAATGTGTAGACAACGCTATCACCCTCAAAACCAAATGTTTTATTGATTGCACAGTACACTTTCATATTGGCAGTCGGTTTTATTTCATCAAGAGCCTGGTAGTTTCCAGTCAAGGTTAGCAGTCCCAGCAAACGAAACCACCCATGAAAATAAAACGGGATACTTTTAATATAACGTTCTTCTGCATTCGTTCCATCCCAGGTGATTTCTAGCTGTCGATACAGTTCTGCCATCAGATCCTGGTCCTGAGAAATCACTGCAGACGGAGATCCAACACCTGGAACCCAGTTTAGTGGAAATGTACCAAGAGGTTCACCAAGTGTTGTATACTGTTGTTTTAAGATTTCTGGTCCCCAGTAAGTTGTGTTTTTATCACCACCGACATTGGTAAGACACGGTAAATTCCATGGTGCCTGCCGGCTATCCCAAAGGAATCGAGCATATCGTTTTCCAATATCACTTTCAAAAGAGTTGGGTGTACCCTGCTTTACCTGATGCGT
>CAYMGX010000096.1:0-12676 GCA_964390065.1 uncultured Fibrobacter sp.
GACCTGATAAATCAAGTGTTTGCAGAAAAAGTTCCTCTTTACGTAATGGGGTGATTTGAGGTATGAATTGCATTCCACCTTTACGTTTGAACCCTTTTCCGATTCCCCACCGGATCGTGTAAGTACAGTTGTTAAATAATGGTCTGATTATGAAACCGAGCTTTTGTAGCATATACCCTCACACAATTACTGTTTTATTGCCAACTACCAACAAATAGATAATGAAAATAATGTCTGCAATCATGTACTATGTAGAAATGCAATCAAGTGTTCGTGTTATTTTCCCTTAAAGACAAAAATAACGACATGATAACGCTATAAGAAATCGTTGGTAATCACATGGTGGTATAAGGTATAATTAAACTCACACTACAAACCCCGCTCTACATCCTAACAATATAGATGCAATAGATATATATTATATAAATGAACTTCTTTTTTGAGTAAATAATTCTTAAGGAGAAATCAAATGAAATTCCGCAGAACACTTGTATCTCTCTTAGCTGGTTCGGCTGTATTTTTTAATCTTGATGCTGCAACGATACTTGACATTTCTACTGAAAATGCCGATTCATTTAAAAATGAAGGCATGTTGCTTGTTAACGATATAGCAATTGAAACAACGCCCGTACAGTGTTTCAACTTAGGGGTGTCGGGAGTAATTAATCTTTCTCAAGTCACGATTCCAACCGGGCAGTTTACGATTGAAAGCAAGTTTTTTCTAAAGGACTATTCGATGAGTAATCCCTATATTTCAGATATTTTCAGTGCCTACACATTAGAAACCGAGGGAGTTGATATGAGGGTGGGCGGAGGGTATATGTATCCTCTGAAATGTGTTGATGTATACAATAACTATCAGGATTTTGTACTTCCGACATCAAACGAAAAAGAGATACGGTCATCAATCTCGAGAACTGTTGGTGAGTTTGCCCTTGGCGTCGGTAAAAATGTATGGAAAGAGACATTTACAGACCGGTGTATTGAAAGAAATGTCTGGACGCATATGGTTGCAACATGGGATGGATTCAGTATGCAGGTTTATTTGAATGGGTATAACGCAACAGATAACCTGCGAACTGTCGGTCGTGACCTGCCGGTGTTTATTAATTCGGCAAGGCCTGTAACTATTGGTGCTGAAAATAACTATGGCAGCAGACATTTCAACGGGAAAATCAGTTATGTAAAGCTTTATGATACTGCGCTTTCAGCGAAAGAAATTTTTGACAAATATAAAGAATCTTTTGGTACATCACGATGTAAAGATTTTATTACAATAGAGTCTCCTCATTGTGGTGAAGTTATTACTCCAAAAACAAAATTAAAATTTACACTGTACGACAGTTTGGCTCAGGTTGTTAATCCAGATAAGTACCTGTTTCAGGTTGATGTTTCTAATGATCAGAATTTTACACAAATCTTAGGCTCTTACAAAATGACAAGTATTGAGGCAGCACTCGAAGATCTGTCTGGTTTTGATATAGCGAAAGTACAAGGCGTACTTTTTATCAGAGTTACTGCTCTTGGTACTGCGGGGCTTGGAAAAAAGAGTGAAGAAGAGTCTATTGCACAGAGTGGCATTGTACCGACCTATTTAACAGCTTTGACAGCACCCGTTGTGCAAAATGTAAAGAAGTTGAAACGTTATGTACCTAAAACGGGGTTCGTTGTTGATTGTCAGGGAAAATATGTGAATCAGGCGCAGGGACAGGCGAAAAACGGAGTTTACTTCAGTAAAACCGTTTATGGTAATATTGAGAAATTTTTAAACATTCGTTAAACAACCTGATATGAATTCAGTTGACGATTTAATTAAAGGAGACCTGGTGCGGTCTCCTTTTTTAATTGTTTCAAGTGTAAAGGATATGTAGCAGCAGATAGTTGAGATACCAGAATTCAGTTCAGGAGCTTGCAGACCAATTCTGCAGAGCACTTTACCCAACAGAACATTGTGAGGATCTGTACATTTGAAAAGGTTTAGATTGATATCCACACCGACTGCGCCATTCAGGATTTTTTCAAATTATATCTGCTAATAATCTCATTTTCAGAAAGACCACAATTGTAGTACTTCATTTCGTCAATCATTCCATCCATAAAGCCTCGAACAACACCGGTATTAAGTACCTGGCAACCGATATGTGCATTGACACCAGGATTAATATACTTTCCAGAATAATTTGATGTGGCTTCAAGCTTGCCATTTAAATAAATCTTCATAAGATTGGAATCAGCCACAAATACGACGTGGTACCACTTTTTTATTGATACTACAGGTGTCCGTGCAACATGCCAAAATTCTCCATCAGATGCGGACTGGCCGAATGTCGCGGTTCCGTTTATACCAATATGTGAGCCAAAGCCATTTCGAACTTCGGGTGCAATGGAGGAAAAGTCCAATAACTCCATAACATGGTCATCCGTAGTGTATTGTTGTGGGTCAGAGTTTAGGTAAAACCAGCATTCAATCGAATATGACGGCAGGTAGAAGTTATTTTTAGAATTTGTGACCTCTAATAAAAATTGATTTCCAGTCAGATTCAGTGCATTTCCAACTTTACCCGGTGAGGTGGAATAACCGGTTCCGGAACAAACTACCGTATAACCATTGTCTGTATAATCAGGAAATGAGTTGTCG
This sequence comes from uncultured Fibrobacter sp., assembly GCA_964390065.1. Classification (GTDB taxonomy): domain Bacteria; phylum Fibrobacterota; class Chitinivibrionia; order Chitinivibrionales; family Chitinispirillaceae; genus JAAZBG01. Next base: position 2,639 of record CAYMGX010000096.1, read on the forward strand.
TTTAAATTATCAAAGCTCCAGTAAGCAATTGGGGCTGTTAAAATAACGATGGATACGTTTGATGACCTAACGAATGCGGTACCATCTGATATGGTTACATGATAAACACCACTGTCACTAAATGAAGCAGAATTGACTGTATATGTTGACTGAGTTGCACCAGTCAACGAAATGTTGTCTTTATACCATTGATATGTGAGTGGAAGTGATGAGGATCCTGTAACTGAAAGAATAAGCTTATCTCCAGTATTTAAAGTCTGCGATTTAGGTTGAACTGTTATTACCGGAGCGTTTGCAACTTTGACAGCAATCGTTTTTACCGTCTTGTTCGCATTTGTCGAGCCATCAATAGCGGTCAAAGTGATCACATTGGTTATTCCTGAACTCAGTCCGGTAACTGTTACACTGTAAATACCATTAGAGTTAGTAACAGCAAATGAAGTCCCGCCAAATGAACACTGTACGCTTGCAATTTTATTGACATCAGTACATTCAATGGTGAATGTTATCGATGAAGATTCGACTGTTATGTTGTCTATCAGCCACGTTGGTAATGTAATCGCTGGACCGGTTACATCCAATAACGTAGGATCGTAATTAATTGTAAAGGATGTAGACTTCACATTCGCATTGGTTGAACCGTCAGTTGCAGTAACTTTCAATACATTTGCATCGTTCACCAGGCCTGGAATTGTTACAGAGAAAATGTTGTTCGTACCTTTTATTGCAGTATACGTTTTGCCACCGAATTCACAAATCAGAGATACAACCCCATTGTCGTCGGTGCAGAGAATATCAACGGTTACCGATGATGTACCAATGACAGTGTTATCCGCAGCCGGGTTTTTAAGCGTAATCGATGGTGGTGTAAGATCTGTTCCGGTTGGATCATATTTAAGATAGATTGTTTTTGTATTTACATTGGCATTGGTTGACTTGTCGGTAACCGTGAATGTAACAGGCATGTACCGGTCTGATGGTACATCTGCAACTGTTGCAGAGAATACTGAATCCGTAACGCCCATGACATTTATTGCGATGGTGCCATTTGATGCCGTTACGGATTGTATACCGCTTGCATCAATACATTTGAGTACCACTTCACTGGTTGACTTATTGATAATCGCAGTATCTTTTACCTGTGATGTAATCTGAATTTCAGGCTTGTCTTTATCGGTTGGTTTGTACTTGATAATTGCAGTAACTGTAAAAACATTTGCCCGTGGTGATTTGTCGAAAACGGTAATTGTTACCGGAACGGCAGTGCCGCTGCCAAGTGATGAAACCTTGATGTTCCAGACAGAGTCGCTGACGGTAATAACTTTTGATGGATTCTTTAAGTCACTTGACACTTCCACTCTGTCAATGCCGCTTATGTCAAGTGCTTTTAATGAGATCGTACAGGTTGTATCACTGCTGAAAATAGTATCACCAGGTGATGGTGTAATGGTTACCGATGGCGGCTCGGTGTCATCGCGCTTGACTATAAAGATAATCGTTAATGTATCTGATAATTCAAAATCACGGGCGATAATAGTTACCGTCTGCGTTCCGGCATCAGAATCAGATGGCGTGTAACCATACATTGTTGTAGTGATAGAACCTTTTGACGGTGTCACGATCGAATAGCTGAGGGCATCTCCATTGGAATCGTTGCAGGCATCTTTAAGGTTTAAAAGATATTGACTGCCGGTAATAATGGTTGCTCTGATTGTGTCTGTTGTAAATTTCGGTGCACTATTTTTGCTCACGGTGTCTTTCGATAGAACTATCAAAAATACTTTTAATACTGATTTCTCACTGCCGTCAGTAGAAGCAATCAAAGTGATAGTATCCTTTGATGATACACCCTTCGGTATAGTGTATTTCCAATTCGTTCCATTTACACCGGTATCTTGCGAAGAAAATACAACATTTGTTGCTGATGGATTTTTTAATAAAGTCAGAAGAGAATAATTTATCGTTGTGTCTTCCTTGACTGTGATTGTCAACGTGTCCTGTTTCCAGAGAGAATTTGAGGAGTCAAGTACACGGAGTGAAAACGGGAATTCTTTTATCATACCATCACCAAACGCTGCTTTGACTGTAATATCTTTTTTGCCGGCAAGTTTATACATCGTTTTAAAGTAGACAGTATCAGGCTGAGAGCTTTCAGGGTGCTTTAGTGCTACGGTAATCTCTTTTTGATCATCACCCTGTAAAACAGTTAGTTTTTTAACCAGGCTTGGTATATTTACAACAAGACCAACGGAAACTGAATCCCCAGCGTTCGCTTCAAGTAAAACACCGGAAGTAAACATGGTAATTTTCAAATTTTCGCCCCGTTCATACGGATTGCTTGGAAGTTCTTTGCAGGTACATAACAATGAAAAAATGACAGCGAGCAGGAGACTGATCCCCGTTAATAATTTCTTTCTCATATGGTGTTCCTTTTGGGTTTGGACCGTTAATGCGATTTTTTTGGGTTTGACAATGTCTGAAAATAGAAAAAACTGCATAAAAACACAACAGAAAATTAAGCGTACAAATTTCTTAATGGTATTGAACAGTATTAATGTTTGTCGCTCGAATAGGTGAAAATGCTCATAATGTATTATTTTTTAATATGTTACAGGCAAATTGTGTAATGTTCGCTTACATTTGGAAATAACCATTCTTTATAGTATTTGCACAATACAGTCTTAGAATTGCATCTGTTTGATTAAGGCAGACATTTGCAGGGTATAACCGGGTTAGAACTGAATAAGGTGGAATGCAGAATATTCCTGATAACCAAGGATGTATGGCATTGTTTTCAGGCACATAGTATAATACTTGTACTAAATTGAATTCACCAGCGTAATCGAATGTGAATATATAAATGCAGGGTTACTTTTTTATCATACATTCATTCACAAACCAGGGAGATACATATGGTTGACTTGTTGAAAAAATCGGTACTTACTGCGGTTGGTTTTGCTGTGATGACAGGTGAGAAAATTGAAGAGCTCGGGAAGAAAATTGCAGAAGACGCCAAATTGTCGGAACAAGAGGGAAAACAATTTGTCGATGAACTCAAGAAAAAAGGTGATGAAGCAAAACTTGCACTTGAAAAATTGATAAATGAGAAGGTTGAACTTGCGTTGAAAGCCCTGTCAATCCCCACGAGATCTGAATTAAATGCTCTTGAAAAAAGAGTGACACTTGCCGAGCAAACGATTGAAAATGCGGTAAAACATTGACACAACGAAATGGTAGTATAAAGCGGGGCATTCATTACAGGCATATCGGGCGCTATGGTGAAATTGTTTCCGCGTTAGTTAAATACGGTTTTGGAGATCTGCTTTCAAGGTTGAATATTGAGCGGTATCTCAGGGCGGGTAACCGGATCCTGCGGGGTAAAAAAAGTTTACATGTGCAGGTTTACTCCAAGTGGGATCGTATCAGGATGGTTATTGAGGAGCTGGGGCCAACGTTTATAAAACTTGGTCAATTTGCAAGTAATCGTCCTGATATACTTCCTGCAGAGCTCATTAAGTCACTTGAGATGCTTCAGGATTCTGTCGGTTCATTTCCGGAGCAGGATGCAGTTAAAACAATCGAACTGGAGCTGGCGCGTCCGATCGGGGAGTTGTTTAAAGAATTTGCACATAAACCGTTTGCCTCAGCGTCAATGGCTCAGGTGCACAGGGCTACACTGCACGATGGCACTGAAGTCGCAGTAAAAGTGCAGCGTCCGCGATTGACAGAAAGTGTCACCGTTGATCTTGAAATCATGTACCATCTTGCATCACTTATCGAGAAACATTATTCGAATCTTGATGCATTTGATCCGTTGCAGCTTGTCAACGAATTTGCAAATGGTATTACCAAAGAACTTGATTTTTCAATTGAAGCCAGTCACATTGACCGTTTTGCTCATAATTTCAGGGATGATGAGACAATCCTGATTCCAAAAGTGTATCATGAACTAACAAGCCGAAAAGTGATAACGACAGAATTTATACATGGGATAAAGATAACCCATATTAATGAACTGATGGAAAACGGTCTTGACCCCAGGGATATTGCTTCCAGAGGTGCGGCGATTGTTTTAAAGCAAATTTTTCAGCATGGTTTTTTTCACGCAGATCCTCATGCAGGAAATATCCTTGTGACAAAAGGGAATCGGATCTGCTTCCTTGATCTCGGTATGACCGGTATCCTGACCCCTACCTCGCGTGAACGTCTCAGTTCGATAATTATCGGTGTCGCATCAAGGGAACCCCAGCGTATTGTCAAGATACTCCTTGAGATGGCGGATCATCAGATAGAGAGTAAAGATGAACTTGAGTATAGAATAGCCGAACTTGTGGAAGAATATGCATCGAAAGCGCTGGGAAAAATAAATATCGGTGAGGTTTTGAATACCTTGTCACAACTGCTGGCGAAACACCATCTGAAGGTTGTTCCCGGGTTTTACTTACTTGTAAAGGCTGTTGTAACAATGGAGGGTATTGGATATAAACTTGATCCGTCGTTCAACATGATGCATCATATTGAACCGTTTGCGGAACGTCTGGTAAAGGATCGGTACAAACTATCACATTTGTCAAAAGAAGGCCTTGAGACAGCGCAGGAGCTTTTTTTTCTTATCCGTGATTTTCCAGGAGAGATTCGTGAACTTATGCAGCTTGTCAAAGTAGGAAGGCTCAGGATAGGGTTTGAACATAAAGGCCTTGATCCGATGCTCAGGAAATTTGATCAGATAATCAACAGGCTTGTTTTCGGGCTCGTACTTGCAGCTCTGCTCATCGGCTCATCAATTGTAGTTCTCTCAAAAGTTCCACCAGCCTTTTATGGAATTCCGGTAATTGGAATTATCGGTTTTACGGCATCGCTGATAATGGCGTTCTGGTTGCTTTTATCAATTATGAAGCATGAACGAATGTAACCGGAATTTGTCAGCGGTAATGGATATGAACAATCGTGGCCGGTTATGTTCTGTATAGTGGATCATTCGTAGAGTACTGATATCTGATCCGGATACGATAATCTGATTGAATGGTACAATATGGTTGTGCAAATCAGAAGAAAGAATTGTTTTACAGGCGACTCAAGCATTTTCTATTTTACCTGACTGGGTTGGAAGCAATGATGCTATTCAGGTAACGGGTTGGGTATATTTCCAGTGGCAGATATTTCAATATATTAAAAAAATCAGATTGAGTTAATACGTGAACTTTTTTTATGAATTACACAGAAGCGTGGTCGATCCTCAGTTCTATGCGGAGGTTTTGACATATAAACGGGCCAGGGTTGCATGGTATGTCTTTTTACTACTTCTTTTAACATCGTTTGTGACCGTTGTTGCACAATGGTGGCATCAGATCGAATCCGATGATGGGATTCCCAGTGCGATTGAGCTGGCATTATCCGGAATGGAGATAAAGGATGGTCTGCTTGATCCTCATGTACAGACACCCTTTGTACCATCATTACAAAACAGTTGGCCATTGATGAGTACTGTTTTTTTTCAAAACGGAATGGTTCAGGCAAAAGATACACTGCTTTTTATCGACACATCAGCATCACAGGCATTCAATTTTACTGCACCCTATTTTGCACTTGGTAAAGATCGGATTCATTTTAATTACGATGACAAATTTTTTAAGGCGAGTATTCCATATGTAAAACTGCTCAACGGGAAAAGGAACCTTAAATTTACGGCATCAGAAATCCGCGGGCTTCTTACGAGTCCGTCCTTTTTACCGACGATCATAATCAGTATGTATGCTACAACATTGTTTCAAAGTGGTTTAACAATTTTTTTCAGTATAATATTTCTTGCAGTTGCTGCGTATATTTTCAGGATTGAAAGGCTGACCGGTTTTAATGTATTTCTGCGGGCGTCAACATTTGCCATTACCCCGATGGCACTTGGTCTCATGCTCATTGAAGTTGCCGGTGTTCAGGTTATCTGGGGGTGGCATCTGTTGATTTTTATTTCAACAATCGTTCTTTTCAGGGGTGTAGTGGCTATCGGTAAAGCATCATCTGTAAAAGAATCTGAAGAGGACAACGTATGATACTTGATCTAATACACAAAAAGGGTGATCCGCAGCATCTTGATGGTAAGGTGACTGTGTATGCCGTTATCGACATCGATCAATCAGATCTTATGTCAATGAAACATCCGATTGCGGGAATGGTTCACAATGGATTTCTTGTAGCACAGGGAAATTTTAAAGAACAGACCAGTCTTAAAGACTTTTTAAAATCAGAGATGGGGATTTCGCTTGAGGAAGGACTTGGTGAGGGGCTCTCGGACATGCTCGAAAAAATGAATGGCATAGAGTCTGCACTGGATCCACAAAAACTTAAGGATCGCCTTGAAAATCTGGGGGATCTTGAGGATTTTATTCCCACACCTGCTAAAATTGTCCCATTTCATTCAGAATCGGAGATTTTTTCGCAGCAGGGTGATGTCTACTTTGCCGGTGTTTTTAAAAATATTGGCAATGCAGTGTTAAGTATCAACGCTGTTCCTATTATTTATCAAGCCCGCTACAGGGAACAGGAACAGGTGAAAGTGCGTAATGAAATAGAGATGCTTATTTCACAGATCGAAAAAGTGGAACCATCAAACCTGCAGAAGGTTAAAGCATTGGAACATGAGCCTGTTGATGAGCGGTTGATGAAAGAATACATTCCAAATATGTTGTACTGTCGTAAGGAACCTCAAACATTTGATTCGGCAGTAAAAGAGTTCAGGAAATTTATGAGTGGTTACCGGTTCCAGGAAGATGTTGATGCGATTGTCAGGATTATTGGTGAAGAATCAGAATTGACACAGAAACATTTTAAGTTGTTGGAGTTATATGCCAAGAAAGTTGCTGCCGTTAATTCGGAAGATTTCAGCGCTGCTGAAAACATAAACAGGGAGATCTTTAATCTGAGATTGTGAGCCGGTTGTTTTTACCAATTCGGATGAGAAACCAGAACAACCTGCTGTTTTAATAGAAAATATTTCTGTAAATGTGCCTGAACCTGGGGGGGTGAAAAATGCACATAGTGTAAACGTACTGAATAATGCGTACCAGTGTGCAACATCGGGGGTTAGGTATGGGAATCGCACTTTTTTCATAGATTCAGATAGCTGCCCGATTGTATTATTATCCATGAATAGTATCGGATAAATTGAAAGTTATTAATTTACTATAAAAAGGTTACAAAACAAAACTATGTATCAGGATCTATTACTGCTTGCAAGAACCATTGAATACACACCAATCGGAATCGTGGTTTTGCGCACAGACGGTAAAGTACACTATATCAACAGATTTGCCGAACAGATGTTTAACCAGTCCCGTGAGACGCTGCTTGGTAAAATTATCGATCACTCGGTGTCTGATTTTACTGGTAAAGTAACATGGGAAGAGATCTGGACCGCAATGCTTCAGGGTGAGCTGGCAGAAGCAAGCGTGGTGATCGAACCACCCGGCAAAGATGCGACGGTGTGCAAGGTGCAGTCGTTTTTTATAAAAGGTAATGAAAACTATCAGGATTCACTTGCACTTATTTTCAGGGATATGACACAGGATATCCGGATCACGGATCAGATTGAGAAAAAAAATCTTGAAATGGCGAAAATGAACTCTGAACTGATCCGTTCGAATGCTGAATGGAAACGGGTTTCGGAGATGAAATCAAACTTTCTGAGTATTGCATCACATGAACTGAAAACGCCGCTTACGTCAATAAAGGGCTATTCGGACATTATTATTGACAATATGAAAGATAAACTTGATAGCAGCATTTATAGAATGATTGAGAGTATCAACCGTGCCGCCGACAGGCTTCATAAGGTAGTCAATAATATCCTTGATGTAACCAGAATTGAGCAGAAACGTCTCCGTTTGAAACCGGAACTGCTTGATTTACGCGCTGTGATTTACGACTGCATTGATGAACTTGCACAGTTCTCACTGAAACGTAATATAACTTTTACCTGCAACATTCCTGATAGTCTCCCGTCCTTCTATGGTGACAAAATGAGAATGCAGCAGGTTTTTACCAATCTTTTCAGTAACGCGCTCAAATATTCACCCGACGGTTCCAGTATATGGGTATCTGTATCACTTGAGGAGAGCGACAAATTTCATATAATTGTAAAAGATAACGGTATCGGTATTGATAAAACGGAACAGAAAAATATTTTCTATCCGTTCTATGAGGTCGGCAGTGTTAACAGTCACAGCACAAGCTATTCGAGTTTTTTGGGGGGCGGTACAGGGCTCGGGTTGTCAATTGTCAAGGGTATCGTTGAACGTCATGGCGGGCGGATCTGGGTAAACAGTGATGGCGTTAAAGAAAATACGTTTCCCGGGAGCGAATTTCATATTACCATACCGGTTCAGGCAGAAATTCATTGGGATGATGATGAAACAAGGGCACTCTATATTGACAGGATGGAACCTCAGGCGCTTATTGAGGAAAATCTGCCTCATGTTGATGAAAAGCCGACGATCCTTTTTATTGACAGTGATCGTGAAGCTGTTGAAATCGCACGTATGGTACTTGAGAGTGCGTTTGATATCCTTGTCGCAGAAAGCGGTGAGTCCGGCTTAACAATAGCGCTCCTGCATAAACCATCAATTATTCTTCTCGATTCCTACCTGCCCGGGCTTGATGGGTACCGGGTATGCAGAATTCTTCGTACACAGGAAGAGACCCGCGATACACCTATTGCATTTTTCTCAGCAGGGACTCAGAATGATGAAATCCAGAAATGCTTTGCCAGCGGTGCTGATGATTTCATTGTTAAACCATTCAGCGGTAGAGAACTGGTAGATAAAATCTGGAGAATATTGATGAAGAAAAAAGAGGGTCAATTCAATTGACCTGTTGGGATGGCCCTGTGTTGTTTACTTAAGCCTGACACAATGGGACACGCCCCCTAAATCCCCCGCAGGGGGACTTTTAAAATAATCAAGAAATAACTCCTGTTTTATCATCAAGTCCCCCTGCGGGGCTGGTCTTTACCCATACTTAACTCCGGCATTGTGAGGAATCTGAATTTTTGATATGATGCTATTGTAATCATTAAATGCTTGTAGAGCATTTATTATTGTAGTAAAAAATGTATAGTGCATACCCCTTTCCCTGTAGGGGAAATATTATAATGATTCCCACAGGGAATAGAGGGATTTTGTGGCACATATTTCCTACAATAATTAAAGGGCCTACAGCCCATTTTCGTAATACCCTGAAAACCATACTGAACTGGATAGAGCAAACTGTTTCCAGAACATTTGAATAGTGACAATAAAATACACTCTCCTCATTTTTCCCATCAATTAGACGGAGTTAAGTGTGTCCCATGATCAGCCGAAAGAGAGAGGTAATATTCTTACTCCAATTACACCTCCCTGTTTATTACCAATATGGTAACGAGAAACAAAATTTCCACGCAAGTGTAGCCCTGAGATGGAAAAAAGAAATCACCGCTTCCTGTATACCCGAATACCAAATACCAAATAACTATTTACGAATTACTACGTACGAATCCCGAACTTCACTTGCCTTTCGCTGACCGGAAAATTATAATTACAGTGCCAGTAACTATGCATTGAATCTTTAAAGGACTCAACAACTTATGGTATACCAGCCTGTTAGAAAAGCTTTTTTGTATTTGGCAGCTATCGTTGCTGTATCGTTTTCAGCGACTGCCTCGGATGATCCGTTTCCAACGCCGGATATTTTAAAGGATCGGGTTGAGTTCTGGAAGAAAATTTATTCCAAATATTCACTTAACGATGGTGTGATTCACGACCGCGATTATATGTCGATTGTCTATTCAGAGATACTTAATGATGGTTCCGTGGCGACAATACGTAAAGAAAAGGAACGGATTATCGCACTCATTAACGATATGAATACTACAGATGAGAGCAAGTGGAATGATGAACAGAAAAGTATTGCAGAAAAGTATAAGAAGATGGCTACTATTGATGAACTTAAAACGGCAACCGAGCGTATACGTTATCAGCAGGGACAGGCAGACCGGTTTCGGGAAGG
>CAYMGX010000096.1:12686-15319 GCA_964390065.1 uncultured Fibrobacter sp.
GTTCCGGTATGTATCTTGACACAATAAGATCAATTTTAAAAGAGTATGGTGTACCGGAACGTCTTGCGTATCTGCCGCATGTTGAATCATCCTTTAATACGGCAGCATATTCAAAAGTCGGTGCAGCCGGGCTTTGGCAGTTCATGCGCGGAACCGGGAAACTCTTTGGCATGAAAATCACTTATGCTATTGATGAACGTCGTGATCCGGTTATTGCAACACGTGGTGCTGCCCGTTATTTGTCAAGTGCTTATAACGAACTCAAAGCCTGGCCTATTGCGATAACGTCATATAATCACGGTGTTAATGGTATGAAACGTGCTGTAAATTCAACCGGTTCACGTGATCTTGCCTACATAATCCAAAACTACGAAAGCAGATCATTTAAGTTTGCATCATCTAACTTTTACAGCTGTTTTCTTGCCGCAAGTGAGATTGCAATGGATCATAAGAGTTATTTTCCAAATGTTACGCTTCACCCCCGGCTCGAATTTAATGATATTACACTGACACATCATATTCGCCCGGATGTGCTCTGTAAATATCTTGGTTTAACAACCCAACAATTGATTGAGCTGAATCCTGCGATTCGTGCTGCGACATTCCAACAGCATACAAAACTGGCTGCCGGTTTGACAATTCATATTCCGGCTGCGCTTGCGTCACGTGACGCACTTGCTTTGATGGCATCAATACCGGATTCCCTTAAAAGTAAAGTGGCTGACAAGCCCAAATACTACAAAGTCAATAAAGGTGATAATCTGATATCCATTGCGACACGTCTTGGTGTTTCTGTTCAGGATCTTGCCAGTGAAAACAATCTTGGCAGAAAAAGCAAGATTGTTGTAGGTCAATTATTAAGAGTTCCTGCAGGTAAACCAGCTGAAATCGTGGCATCAGCGGCTATACCGCAATCAAACAAGCCAATGGACAGTGCGGCAGTGCATAAAGGCAAAGATACACTTGTTGCTGCAGTCGAAAACGCCGATGCTCTTCTGGAGATTGCAAAGAATGAACTTGAGTCAAAATTGCCGCTGGAAGAGAAAGAAACGGTCGTTGCGATGAACGATAAAATAAAGGAAAAGAAGGAGAAAAAGCCTGATGCCGGTTTTGTCAGGACAGAACCTGAAATTTTACCTGTTGACAAAATAGACACTGCACCGGTGCTCACTGAAGTCGTGGTTGATTCACTGAAAGATATTGCACTTGTTACTGCTACAGAGGAAAGGACAGATAAAACAATGCGTCCTCAGGCGCAGGTTAATTTTGATGTCAGTGTTTACAATCTGGACCTGACAATGTCGCCTGTTGGTAACAGCGCTGAAATCGTTGTGTCTGTTGACGAGACAATAGGACATTATGCGGAGTGGCTTGGTATTGCAACCTGGAAAATAAGAAAACTTAATAACATGGGGCGTGGTTCCGATATCAGGCTTAATAAAAAGCTTCAACTGCCGATTGAACAGAAGGATGTAATTGACAAATTTATAGAAACACGTTTACAGTATCATATGGCGATTGAGGAGGACTTCTATTCCCAGTATAAGGTCGCTGATGTAAAATCGAGACTCGTTAAAAAAGGCGAGTCGCTCTGGGATATCTGCAATCAGTCTGATAATGAAAATGCTCTGCCGCTATGGCTATTCAAAAAATACAACAAACATCTCGATTTGAATGCGCTTATGCCTGGCACAACGATCTGGATTCCGGTGATTGCTGAAAAGGGACCAAATGATACCGGCAATGGTGATGCCGGGTATCCGGATTTTTACAACCCATTTGTAAAGCCATCCGGGTCAGGCGTACCGATGATCCGTGTGGTTCCTTAAGTAGTCGTATATTGACGGCCGATATCGATTTGTTTATTTTTACATTACCGGTTTTTACATATTACTATATTCTGGCTGAATGAAACGGTAATGTCGTGTTTGATAAAGAGACGCAATTTCCGGTTGGGTTTCTTGAGAAAAAACAGAGAAAGACCGGCACCCGCAAGACAAACCGCACATCGTGTGCGGCCTAAAAGACAGTAAAAAAAATTAAAATTGACATGTAAGTGTTGAAGAAATGGAGCATCCGATTGTATGCCTTACGAAATGCCTAACGAGACGATTATTGCAAGACCGGGTAGAAGCATTCAAACAAAATCCGGAATATCCCTGATCATCAACATTCCAACTCCATCCTGCATTATGGATGGACACGCACACATGGAAAATGGGGCATGCGCCCCTCTGCCATTGCTTTGGGACAAATCAAGGCTGATTCGTGGCAAAACAAGAAAACAAATTGATGATGACTCTACAAAAGGCTTATTTGGTACCGTGTTTAAAATGTTAAAAGGCGAGGCCGGACCTGTTCAAGTGATGTCGTCATTTGACATAGGCAACAGGGCTGTGCACGATAATGAGAATGCGTTTGCAGTTGAAAAGCTCATGGGTAACTGAAATTCTTGCGCTTACCGAAGAATATGTGAATGTTTATACAGACTTCTCCTGTTGGGATATGGACGATTGCAAGGAACATCTTCAGGAACTACTAACCAGCGTTCGGTATTCTTGCATCAGGGAGAAACTTCTTTTCGGCACTGACTGGTATATGACCCTCGTAGCATTGGGTGGTAAGAGCTATAA
>CAYMGX010000097.1:0-13926 GCA_964390065.1 uncultured Fibrobacter sp.
TGACATTTACAAGTACCGGCATAGCAGATCTTAAAGGGACGTTTTGGGTTACAGTCATTGATAAAGAAATGATATGGGTTGAAGAGTCTGGTAAATTTGCGATTGTCTGGAAACCCCTGGTAGCAGATTAATGTCATATTGATAATTGTGTAACAGGGATAATCTGCAAAAAAGATTATTCCTGTTATTTTTTTTGACTCTTTACCATATAGTTCACTCAATGAATATTTTACTTGTAAAACCGGGTGCTGAGCAATTTTCCGTTGACGAATGTACGCTACACGGCATTGATGCTGTCTCAAATATATCTGGTATTGTTACTGCCGGATCTTCTGATATCACAAGTCAAAAGCTATGCTTCCCGTTCTGGGGTATCAATAATGTCACAGAGATCGATTGTTCCGGAAATGTAAAAATTCATGATGCTATCTGCAACTGGTTTTGTGATCAGATACGGAACACACGAATCGATACACCGTGGCCGCTTTTCTTTTTGACAAAATCAGAAAATGGTTTCACTCCTGATTTGTCACGTCAGGAACGCATTAAAGATCTCCTTAAAAAACGTATTTCCAGAATAGCAAAACTCGCCGACTGGAATTACCCAAAATTTGACATGTCAATTGATGGATTGTTTATTGTTGACGTAAAGGAGTTTAATAAAATTTACATTTCGAGAAGTGCTGTTTTTGGCGGGCAGCGGCGGATGAAAGATGATCCCCAGGCACCATCACGCTCATATCTCAAAGTTGAAGAGGCGTTTGCGATAATGGGACAGTCTCCCAAAGAAGGGGATATTGTTGCGGATCTTGGTGCTGCTCCCGGTGGATGGACATGGGCCGCACTAAAACGGGGGGCAACCGTCTATGCGATCGATAACGGTCCCCTTAAAAAAGGTCCTCTTGATCATCCAAACGTAATTCATCTTAAAACTGATGCCTACACATGGATTCCTCCGCATCAACCGGTAGACTGGCTCTTTTGTGATATGGTAGATCATCCGTTTCAGGTTTATGAAAGAATAAAGATCTGGTTTGAAAAAAAATGGTTTAAAAATGCAGTCGTAAATTTCAAGTATGGTTATTATGATCCTGTAAAGGTTCTCGAATTACTGCACAGTAGTAGTGGCATTCTCAGGTATACCGATTCGTTTACGTGTAGACATCTGTTCCACGATAGGGATGAGATTACGGTATGTGTGTTTGGCAGTAGTAAGTAGCATGTAGCAAGTAGTACGTAGAAGAAGTCAGAAGTCAGAATCCAGAATCCAGAATCCAGTAGCACGCAGGCACTGGTTTTAACTACTTGCTACGTGCTACCATTATTCAAATAGGTAATCAACAGATATCCTCCCGTTCCGAGCGCTGCTGCTGCGAGGCTTGCGAGGGTTATTTTTATCCAGCTCCATGGCCGTTCCCCCTGTACTTCACCGGTACGTCCGTTAATCAAAAAACGATAGGTCTTCTCCTTAAAACGGTATGCACTGATCCAGATAGGGAGCAGTATGTGCTTGAAAGTAACATTACTGTAATTTGTCGAATACGATGAAATACTCTGATGATCCCCGCCGATATCTCTTTTTATCAATTTTTCAATTGTTGTATTCATAACACTTTTAGCAATCCCGAAGCCATCCTCAACCTTAACCTGATAACGTTCCGTTCTGAATCCGCTGAGATACTGTTCATCATAAGTGGCCAGGTTTTCGAGATCCCATGGATCAAGTTTGTCTGCAACATGTCGTGGTAATGAGTTGCTTGCTAAAATAAGAATATCATTAAAAAAATGGGATACATGTCCTGAAACACTTTGCCAACGGATAACTGTCCGTGTTCTCCGTTCACTTTTACCGTTTACAGTTACCGTATAGGATTCTGTATGGTTTGTTCCGCACTGGCCGGTATAGGTTGTTTCAGTATCTGAGTCGTAGGTCCAGTATGGGATATAAATACCTTGCAGCGTATCGGCATTATCACCATAATGTTTGAGTTTATTAGGGGCAAACCACAATTTACTGAGCCATTTCTTGAACTGGTCATGGGCATTTTTTTTTGTTATTTTAAATGGCAGCAGATATTTAGGTTTCAGGAATTCTTCGGTTTGTGAATCAGTAACAACAAGCGGCGTTCCGCAAAATACACATGTTTCACTTGTGACGTGAGAATCCAGTGTAACTGTCGCACCGCAGGACTTGCAATTTACTGTGTGAACAGTCTGTTTTTCTGCACTGTCAATTATTTTATCAGAAATGTAGTGTTGGTAGTCATTCTCGCTTACAATAGTTTTTTCAGACCCGGATACAATCTGCTGCTGAGTACCGCAATAGTGACATTGCAATTGTGTCGTTCCGGGAGCATAGGTAAGATCCGCACCGCATCCGGTGCATTTATAATGACAGGTATTACTTATTTCAGTAGCTTCCATAAAGTGAATTCTTTTGTTAATAAGCGAATCTGATAGAGTTAAAAAGTAGTCCCCTGTATACGATCACAGGGGGCTATGAATTAATAGTTTACACGGGAGGAAGTGGTGGCGGAACAGTTGCAAATAGTGGCGCAATTTCCGGTACTGTATCTGCTGCTACCCATCCAGGCATACCGGTTTTCCACATAAGTGTTGTACGCTGAATCGAATTCTGAGCGATCATTGACGTAATCGTATCGATTGAATAAGGGCCGCTTTGCTGACCATTGAGTGCAGCATAGAATTGAGCTGCAGAGGGAAGTGGTGGTGGAGCTGCGGGTGGCTGTTGCTGGGACTGTGCGTTCATCTGGTTCATAGACTGTGCAAACATGTTGGTCATAGCGCCACCAACGCCAAAACCCATACCGGCACCCATACCCATACCCATAGTGCTGTTGGAGTTGCTGGCTGCAGCTTCGATACTTTTTGCTGTTTTGAATTGTGTCAATTTGTGCATATCAATCTTATTGAGCCGGCTGTATTCGAAGATCTCCTTCTTGAGCTCATCGGGCATTGAAACGTTCTCGATCAGGAATTTTGTAATTCTTAAGCCGATCTCTGCAAAATCGGCATTGAGTTTTTCCTGCCCAAGTGCCGAAAGCTCTTCAAGGTTGGCAGCAAATTTTTCAATCGGAAGATTACCCTCCCCGATAGCATCGGTGAGTTTTGTAACAATCAGGCTGCGTAACTGACCATTGATATCCTCAATGGAAAAATGTGAATTGGTTCCTGCAATCTGTGCAACGAAGTATTTTGGTTCTGTCACCTGATAAGCAAAGGTTCCGAATGCACGCAGCTCAATCATTCCGAAACGGTCATCATTAAGGATGATCGGACTTTTTGTACCCCACTTCTGATCAAGAAACTGACGTGTATTTACAAAGTAAACATCTGCCTTAAAGGGGCTGTTAAACCCATGAATCCATCCTTTGAGTGTTGACAGTATGGGCATGTTACTTGTCTGTAGTGTGTACATTCCGGGTGAAAATGTATCTGCAATTTTTCCTTCATTCATGAATACGGCAGCCTGCGATTCGCGAACCGTAAGTTTTGCACCCATTTTGATCTCATTCTGATATCGTGGAAATCTCCAGATAAGCGTATCTCTTGAGCTGTCCTGCCATTCAATGATATCTACAAATTCGCCCTTGATTTTGTCAATTAAACCCATTTGATGTTCCTCTCCCGATACGTGTGTAGCATTGGTGAAAACAGGAAAATATATAAAGCGAAATCCGATTGCAAAAAGTTGAAAACTAAAAGATGAGTTTAATTTGATGTCCTCTCAAAAACTGTCAGAGCGGAAGTAAATCCTGTCCGGATAAAGAACAGTCTGATGCAATTCATGATAGATATTTGTTTACGATCAAAAGAACGGTCCGCAGCACCATCTCACGCCTTGGCGGGAGTCTATCCTAAAAATGGCAGTTTTGAAGGCGTTCTTGACAGGAGTTGACCCGCTATTTAATTTGGAGTAAACTGTACTATGATCTTTTGAAAAGCTTTATCACTTATTGAACAAGTGCATATGACTATTCTAAGATGATACACAATGCTATTTTGTTAAATTTTTAACCGCGTCTTATGATAATCCCTTTCATGCAAAGCTACAGATTAAATGGGGTTTAGGAATTAATGGAGGTGGCGTAATGAAACTATCGCCTGATGAGCGCAAAATGAATACTTTGGCAAAAAAGAAGGAGGGCATCGCACTTCCGGTTGCCGATATCACCCAGAAGCTGCCGGATGATTATTCACTGTTCTTGCAGAACCTCAAAACCCGGATCAGAAATGAGCGAATCAAATCCGTTCTTTCTGCCAACGCCTCCCTTATGATACTCTATTAGGATATAGGACGAGCAATTCTTGAAAAACAGAAAGGTGAAGGCTGGGGAACAAAAATTATTGATCGAATGGCGCATGATCTGGAAGATGAATTTCCAGATATGAGAGGGTTCTCTGCCAGAAATCTTAAAGACATGCGAAAATTTGCTGAATGCTGGCCTGATAGGGAAATAGTGCAGCGCACCGCTGCACAAATTCCATGGCGAAACAATCAGCTTCTTTTGTATAAGCTTAAAGAGAGGGCGCTCAGGATATGGTATGCTGAGCAAAATAGGCTTAATGGATGGAGCCGTGACATACTCTCTTTTCAAATCGAAAGCAACCTGCATAAACGAATCGGCCAGTCCGCCAATAATTTTGAAATTGCTTTACCTTCTGCCGATTCCGATATGGCAAATCAAATTTTCAAGGACCCCTATATTTTTGATTTTCTGGGTACTGCTGATACCCGCAGAGAGCGGGAACTTGAGAACAAATTAATGGAGCATCTGGAGAAATTTCTTCTTGAACTGGGACAAGGTTTTGCCTTTGTTGGTAGACAGGTACACCTCGAATTCAGCGATGAAGATTATTACATCGATCTTTTATTTTATCATTTAAAACTGCGCTGTTATGTTGTTGTTGAACTGAAATCGGGCAAGTTTGATCCGGGGTATGTAAGCAAACTCAATATGTATATGAATATTGTAAATGATCAGATGCGTCACCACGATGATCAAAAAACAATTGGCTTGCTTCTGGTAAAAAGAAAAAAATCACACCATTGCCAAATACGCTTTGGAAGGTTATACCAATCCGATCGGCGTTGCAGAGTGGGAAAAGATGATAACTGCGAATCTGCCTGACGAACTGAAGTCTTCACTGCCGACGATTGAGGAAATTGAAGCGGAACTGGGAGGGGGGGAATGAAATAGAAAATGGGAATGCTAAACACTTTAACCCTCGCCGTTGTTGAGGCAAAACCTTCATACAACGGTACTGTTATCAACGCAATTAAATAATTAACAATACAAAAACATCTGAATTTAATAAACAACAATAATCGTCAACCATCATCCTTGTCAGTCTTTTGTTTCAATGTATATGCCAGAGAATGAATCTCATCATTTACAGAGCTGATATATGCACCATCAGCTGAGATGTATGTCTGAAAATATCTGTTTTCGGTGGGTTCAAGAAATGCCATGAAGCTCACTCCAACTCCAGTCCAGGACTGTCCAAGAATAGCTCTTCGATGAGGATCAATATTAAAACTGTCTTCAATAATCGGCGCCAGCTCTTCTGTTACAAATTTTGTAAAATTTTTAATTCCGGGCATTCCGTTATCCTCTGAGCGGTTTAGGTCCCCCATATTTCCAATCGCTACAAGGATGACTCTCTTTTTCTTCTCTTCCAGGATTTTCCCTAATTGCCAATATAAATCTTCGCCGTCCAGTGTATAGAGTACCGGATACGGAACGTCGGATTTTCCGTAATCTGGCGGCAGAACTACATATACCAGGTATTTTTTTCCGTTATAGACGGATTTCTCTGTGAGAAACGACTTCACACTGTATTTCTCCGGTGTCCAGTATACTATATCATTTCCGTTGATACATCCTGTCAACATACAGCCCGATAGCAAAAATATTACCAGAAATGGTGTAATGATTCGGGATTTTCCTGTTTTCATATATGACTTCCGTTCGTAGTTTATGTTGAAAATAACCGCAAATAGTAATATGGAATTACTTACATTGCCTGTTAAACAGACTGCAATTTAATCGTTTCTACACGTCTCCCGTTCCATTGTAAATTTTCCCGCCGAGTGATGCATACAGATCAAGTACTGCTTTCCCTTCGGTACGCATGAAGTCAACAGTAACAGAAATACCTCTTTGTGTAAGTGCTTCTACCCAGTTGTCAATTTTCGCACCTTCATCGAATCCGATTGCCCGTGCATCTTCATCGCGTGCGGCACAGACAACCCGCCCGACTCCCGACCATGGTATTGCACCAAGACACATGGCGCATGGTGCTGTACTGGTAAATAATTCCAAATCTTTGCCAAGCTCAAAAGATCCAAGTTTCTGTTGAGCAATTCCGATTGCCATCATTTCAGCATGCGCAAGGGAACAGTGTGAGGCAACAACGACATTTACTCCAGGTGCAATAAGTTCATGTGTTGTTGCATTGAAAATTGCCGCTGCAAAGGGACCCCCGGTCTGAAGTTTGACATTTTGAATACCACAATTGATCACAAACTGCATCTTTTGTTCGTCACTTGAAAACAGAACATTTTTTTCAATTTCTTTGTTAATCCAGTCAGGAAGCTTTAGAAAGATTGAAGGTTGATTCATTGATGATGTATCTCCTTGATTATCGATATCATTTTACGTCAGGAACCATTAAGTACCTTTTAAGAGTACCAATCCGTTGAAAACAAAATATATAATGCATTATATTGTATAAAGATACATATACTGACCAGTTAAATCAAAAATAAGTTGATATATCTGTGCGCACTTATTTATAAAATATAATGGATTGTTTGTAATATGACTATGTGAGCCTTAAAAAGGCTGCAATTGTTAGTAACAGTATCCGAACCTGATACAGAAAAAGAAAACGGCGATCATGAACATGGAAATTATTATTGATGGTATGCATTGTGTAAATTGTTCACAAAATATTAAAAAACGTCTTTTGAGAGAACCTGGTGTTGTTGGGGTTGAGATTGATCATGTTAGTGGCAAAGCTGTCATTGATATTGATAATAAGACAATAACCAGTCTGAAAGTTTGTGGCTGTATCAGAGAACTGGGATTTTCCGTTCGTGATAACGATATACTAACGGTATCCATAAAAGGGATGCATTGTGCATCATGTGCATCCAAAGTTTTTAATGCATTATCCGGACTGAATAATGTTTCTGAAATTTCTGTTGATAGTGTCAGAGAGATTGCGGTAATTCACACGGTTAATGGATTTGACGGTATTGACACAATACCAGGTCTCGTTAAAGATGCCGGTTTCGAGTTCAATGGAATCAAGGAACAATCTGATATTCCAGTTGACTTACAAAAAGAACTTCGTGAGAAAACTATTGCAATTACCAGAATTATCACTGCATTTCTTTTCAGTGTACCATTAATGATCATGATGTACATTCCTCAGCTGTCGATTCATAAATTCGTATTATATCAATTAATTGTACTGTCGCCCGTGATTGCATTTGTAATATTTCCTATTTTCAGAAATGGTATTCGTGATATTACAAATAAGTCGCTCACCATGGATGTGATGTATTGTCTGGGAATTGGGACCGCACTTGTAGCAAGTATCCTGGGTACATTTAACATACTGCTTGATCATTCATTTGTAATGTTTGATACAGTACTGATGCTTGGCGGATTTCTGATGCTTGGCAGATTTCTTGAAAACCGCGCAAAAGTAAAAGCATCTGCTACGATTAGTAAACTGATTCGTTTACAACCTAAGACTGCAATAAAAGTGCTGGATAATACAGAACATGAAGTTGATATAGTTGAAGTAGTTCCCGGTGATATTCTCAGAATTCGTCCCGGTGACAGTATTCCTGTTGATGGTATGGTTGCAGGTGGACACAGTTCTGTTGATGAATCTTTACTTAGCGGTGAAGCGATACCGGTTGAAAAAACTGAAGGTATGACTGTTTCAAGCGGGACAATCAATAAAAACGGAGTACTGACAATTATCGCACAAAAAGTCGGGAACGATACAGTTCTTGCGCAGATTGTAAAGATTGTAGAAACTGCTCAACGCATGAAACCGCCGATTCAGAAAATCGCAGACAAGGTAGTACAGTGGTTTATTCCTGTGATACTTGGTATCGCATTACTGACATTTATAGTATGGTATTTTATTTTTAATGCATCGGTGTTTTTCAGTCTGACATCAATGATAGCAGTGCTTGTGATCGCATGTCCCTGTGCACTCGGGCTTGCATCTCCGACTGCGGTTTCAGTAGGAATCGGCAGGGGTGCAGAACTGGGTGTACTTATAAAGAACGGCGAATCTCTGGAAGCCATGAAAAAATGTGACACTGTTGTTTTTGACAAAACGGGAACTTTGACAAAAGGAGTTCCTCAGGTAGTTGATTTGTATATTCCTGATGGAGATACCAAACGAATTCTTTCCCTGATGATGTCTCTTGAAAAAAATTCAAATCATCCGCTTGCTGACGCTATCGTCAAATATGCCGAACAACAGGGTGCGCAATACTTTCCTGTCAATGAGTTCGTTTCTGTTGAAGGGTGCGGAATTTTCGGTCGAATTGACAATTGTGATGTTGTTGCGGGAAGTGTTGATTTTACAAAGAATAAGAAGATAGAGACTTCTTCTGCAGATTCCTTTATAGCTGAACATATAAAAAACGGACGCAGTATTATTGCTTTTAGTGTTAACGGGGTATTGTCCAGCGTTGTAGCAATTGAAGATGAGTTACGCGAAAACTCAAAACATGCTGTTTCAATGCTTAAAACAATGGGTTTTTTTACAATGGTTCTTTCCGGCGATAATTATCAGTCTGCAAAAAATATTGCCGAAAGGGTAGGGATCGATACTGTCATAGCCCCCGTATTACCATCAGAAAAGTTGCAGAAAATTCAGGAACTTCAAAAAAACGGCAATAGAGTAATTTTTACAGGAGATGGTATCAATGATGCTGCCGCACTAAGTGGTGCCGATGTTGGTATCGCATTTGGAAACGGGTCTGATATAGCACTGGAAAGCGGTGATATAATTCTTGTTAAAAATGATCCTCTTGACATAGTTACATCAATACAACTTGGAAGGAAGATTTACAACAGGATAAAACAAAATATCTTCTGGGCATTTGCATATAATATTTCGCTTATTCCCCTGGCTGCCGGAGCGTTATATCCACTCTGGGGATTCTCATTTAAACCGGAATATGCTGCCTTTGCGATGTCGCTTAGTTCAGTCACAGTAATTTCTTTATCATTAATGCTCAAAAAATTCAGGATGAAATTATCATCGTAGACTATCGGCAATCTTTCAGAATTACAGATGGTAATTCTATAAGTTTTCGGCTACTATGCATCTAACAAAATAATTATATATATAAAAATTAATGGCTTACAGATTTTGAAAAACGTCTCCAATATAATTGTCATTTTTTTTTAGAATTCAAAAAATATAACTAATCAAACATATATTTAATTAATTATATTTGTCTATTAACAGTTTGACTTTGTTTGGTGTATAGTACAACGAACAAAGATGTGGTTGTTCTCCGCGTGGTACTGGTTGGTTCGAATTGTAAGTAATTGATTAAATTCTAATTAAGGCGTATGATTATGAGGTTCTGCTTGGTAGGTGTGGGAATATTGTTAAGTGTTCTCTGCGTTTTTGCAGAAGTAAAACTTAGCGGTAATGTAGATGATATGACACTTGTGATGGATCAAAATCCGTATGTGATTACTGATGATGTTGTCGTTCCTCCCGGAAAAAAGCTTATAATTTCCCGCGGTTGTATAATTTTATTTAAACCGTTTACCGGAATCAGTGTCAGCGGGTCTTTACTGATTCAGGGTGATCCTGAAAAACCGGTTGTTTTTACAACAGAGAATGATAATAAATTTAATCACGTATCTCCCCAGTTTCCTAATCCTTTTGACTGGAATGGTATTCTGATTAATCCGAATGCAACAGAAGTTGTCATGAGTAATTTTATTGTTAAATATTCTGTGTATGGTGTAAAGTCGTACAAGGGTGATATTGTTATAGAAAATGGCATTTTCAGTAATAACGGGCAGTCAAATCTGACAATTAAAGAAACCATGAAAAATGTCGCAGATGGCATTCCATACAGTTATCAGGAGGAACCATCAATAAATATCAGTTTCAAGATGCAGGATACTGATTCAACACGAGTCGCTCAGCAACCTGAACTAAAAGATCAACCTGTTACAAAACCCAAAAAACAAAGACAACCTTATGCATGGCGTAATCCGGCAGCGATAAGTGCGATGGGTGCTGGAGGGTTGTGTCTGATTGTGTCAGGGATCTATATGATTAAAGCTTATGACTATGATAATAAGTATCTCAATACTGCTGGAACGGCAATGGTATCTAATAAAAAAAAGAGAAATTCAAGTGCAACATATTCTACGGTATCCTTTATTCCGGCAGTTCTTTTGGCCGGTGGGGGAGTAACTCTTTACTTCTGGAATAAAAAACAAAATAATAAGGTTTCTATAGTTCCGTTGACTGGCGATAACAACGGTATTGCATGTAATGTAGTGTTTTGACATTGAGGTGAATTATTATGGTAACGTTTGTAAATAGTAACAGGTTTTTTCCGATAGGCCTGATTTTCCCGTTTCTTTTGCTGCTTTTATGTGTGTTTAATGATTCAAATCCACTTGACCCGGATGGTAACAGCTATGTTTCACCATCATTTAGTATTAGTGATGAAGAGGGTAATCTTGGTAATAATGATACAATTCATAGAACATCTGCAAAACTGGTGGTTGAAGGAAATCAAGATGCGTGTCTTTTTCAGGCAAAAATTGACGATCGCGATTTTACTGAGTGGCAGAGTAATGGTACGTTTCTTCTAAAGTCACTTGCAAACGGCAGTCATGAAGTTATTGTAAATTGCAAATATGATGCTGGCAAAGATGTTGTTGCAGATACCATTTATTTTGTAGCACTTACCGATGGTTATGTTCCGAAATTTATAAATGGTGATGATTCGCAGGTGTACACCGACACGGGAAAAACAGTCATATTACGTGCTGCTGTTACAGGGCCGGGCCCGTTTACTTATCAGTGGTATAAAGATACTGCATTGATTGACGGAGAGACAGACAGCATACTTGTCATTGATTCTTTTACAGACGATCGCACTGGTGTCTATTATTATATCGTAGCAAATGAGTTTGATACAATAACAGGACCATTATTTACTGTGTCAATCGTTGGTGACGAAAAAATATTTTCGGTAATTTATCATGATAATGACAGTGTCGCTGTCAATGTGCCATCAGATAATACACTTTACGGGAAAGGTGATAGTGCGACGGTCAAGGCAATTACCGGGCAGCTTCTAAAAGATCGATTCGAATTTGTTGCGTGGTACACAGACTCTCTTTTTACTGGTGAGCCGATTAAAGCTGGTAGCGTAGTACTATTCGGAACTGAAAATGTGCATCTGTATGCAAAATGGAATCAACCTCCCACATTTAGAGTTACCTATAATGATAATGGAAGTACTGGAGGTAAAGTACCATTTGATCCAACGGCGTATAAACCCGGTGATAATGTTACAGTAAAGGGCAATGTAAATGGCCTGGTAAAAGATGGATTTGTTTTCAGCGAATGGAATTCGCAACCAGATGGACTGGGTAATATATATGTGGGTGGTTACGAAATAACTAATATCAACCAGGATATTGTTCTGTTCGCCAGGTGGACAAAGAAACAGACCTACTTTGTTATGTACGATGGGAATGGAAATACCACAGGTGAAGCACCTGTTGACAGAAACGAGTATGAACCCAATGCTACGATTATTGTAAAGGATAATACCGGTGGATTGGAAAAAACGGGGTATCAATTCATTGGTTGGAATACTGCGTCGAATGGCAGTGGTGTCGTTTTTGCTCCCTTGGTAAATTTGAAACTTACAGGTAATATAAAGCTTTACGCCCAATGGACTCAACGTGACGTGTATTCGATAACATACGAAGGTAACGAGAATACTAATGGGACTGTTCCTTTAGACAACAATAAATATGAATCCGGTCAGAAAATCGTCGTGAAAGCCAATACAGGAAATCTTGTCAGGGACGGATATACATTTGCAGGATGGAATACGCGTGCTGATGGCAGTGGGATCACTTATATGGCAGATGTCGGAATCACAGTCGCAGATTCAAATATTGTACTTTATTCCAGATGGACACAGGATGAAACGTATACTGTTACCTATGATGGCAACGGGCATACAAACGGTGAGGTTCCTAAGGATGTAAACAATTATGAGCTTCATACAGCAGCACTGATCAAAGCCAATGACAACAATCTTCAGAAAAACGGTTACCGCTTTACAGGGTGGTGTTTTGACAAAGACGGAAACGGGAAGCTCTATGCACCTCAGGACAGCATACAGGTGCTTGGGGATATTGTACTATATGCCGTATGGTCACAGGTCGTAGCTTACAATGTTATTTATGATGCGAACGGGAAGACATCAGGTTCAGTGCCGGTTGATACAAATCTGTATGAGCCAGGTAGTCTTGTTATCATTCGCAACAATAGTAATGGTCTGGCCAGGGATGGTTTCGTCTTTGCAGGATGGAACACGATGTCTGATGGTACTGGGAATAAACTATACGCAAATGACAAGTTTAGTATGGATTCATCAAATGTCACACTTTATGCATATTGGACTAAAGACGAAACATACACAGTTACATACATTGATAATGGCAGCACGGAAGGATCTGTACCTGTTGACAGCAATAATTACGTATCAGGTGCATTGGTGTCAGTATTGCCCAATCAAGGTAATCTTGTAAGAACCGGATTTAGCTTTACTGGCTGGAATACGAGCGCTGATGGATCTGGAAATCCGTATGCGGTCGGCACTACCTTTTCAATCAATGAAAATACAACGCTCTATGCAAGATGGTCGACTAAACGTACCTATACAGTATCATATCAAGGTAACGGAAATTCTACCGGTATAGTACCTGTTGATAATAATGCGTATGAAAGTGGTAGTAATGCTATTGCCCTTGGCAATACCGGCAGTCTTCAGAAAGATGGATTTATCTTTACGGGGTGGAATGTAAATGCTGACGGCACCGGAACATCCTATTCACCAAATGCGGATATTAAGATAGATTCCCAGAATGTTGTATTGTATGCTGTCTGGATAAAAAATACTGCTCTGACATATAAATTGACATATTATGGGAATCAGGCGACATCCGGGAACGTGCCGGCTGATAATACGTTTTATAAAGAAGGTTCTGCTGCTGTCATAATGGGCAGTATGAGTTCGCTTATCAGAATTGGCTATTCATTTGCAGGATGGAGCCGTTCTTCTTCCGATCCCGATCATACACTTAAAATCTATATGCCAGGTGATACAATTATGATCACGGATAATATTGCCTTATATGCAGTCTGGACAACTGAGCCAATGTATGCGGTAATTTATTCTGCAAACGGGAGTACAAACGGAGCAGTTCCAAAAGATGAAAATCTCTATCTTCCCGGTGTAAACGTGACTGTTAAGGATAATTCCGGTTCTCTTGTCAAGAACGGATACACATTTGTCGGGTGGAATACAAAAGCAGATGGCAATGGCGTTTCCTATGCTTCAAATGCTGTTTTTGTAAAGCGTGAAGGGAATGATACGTTATATGCAAAATGGAGTGCAAAACCAACATATACTATTACCTATAATTCAAATAACGCAACATGGGGCAATGTACCATCAGATGCGAGTACCTACGAGGAAGGTACACTGGTAACATTAAAGACTAACAGCGGTAACCTTGTACGAAATGGTTATACATTCAAGGGGTGGAATACCAGTCCGGATGGAAATGGTACTGCATA
>CAYMGX010000097.1:14026-15305 GCA_964390065.1 uncultured Fibrobacter sp.
ACAACGCGGGTTTCTCCGGATTCCATGGCGGTGGCCTTTCCGGATACCTGTTTAAAAACGCTTCCGTCAGTACCTGCAAAGACAGGGTATCTCTTTAGTGGATGGTATACATCCAAAAACGGAACCGGTTCACCTTTTACCGCTACAACAAGAGTGTCGGGCAGAATGACTGTATTTGCGAATTGGCTGCCATATACTAAAGTTATATATAACGGTAACGGCAGCACGTCAGGGACTGTACCATCAGATACAGGAAAATATCTTAACGGTGCTGTTGCGAAAGTAAAATCAAATTCCAATTTAGTGAAAACCGGATATACATTTGCAAACTGGAATAGTGCAAGAGATGGAACCGGTAAGTTCTATGCTGCAAATGATGAAATTGTTGTTGGAAAAGATACGGTTGTTTTTTATGCAACATGGCGTGCAACAGTACTTTTTGATGATCAGGGTGCAACAGTAGCACCGGACCCTGCAAGTGTGTCACTTTACTATCCGGATACTCTCATAAAAAAACTTCCATCAGATCCATCACGAATCGGGCATACATTTACCGGATGGTATACGGCAGCAAGCGGTGGCACAAAGTTTACTGCCGCAACAAAGGTGACCGGCAGCGATACCGTATATGCACAGTGGTCAATTAACAGGTATACGTTAAAATATAATGGAAATAGTAATACTGGTGGAACAGAGCCGTCAGGATCAACGCATGATTATAATACATCAGCAACAGCCGCATCTCCCGGAACGCTTGTCCGTACAGGCAATAAGTTTACAGAATGGAATACAGCTCAAAGCGGGAAAGGGGTATCCGTTGCTCCCGGCGCAACTATTTTAGTCACGTCTGATATGACTTTGTATGCACAATGGGCACCAATTGAATCGTTTACCATTACGTTTGATAAAAATAGTACTACTGCCACAGATTCAATGTCGCCCCAATCGATTGAGTCCGGGAAGTCAGCAGCATTAACGCTGAATGCGTATAAGTATACCGGTTACAGCTTCTCCGGCTGGGCAACGAGTGCTGACGGTAAAGTTGTTTACGCAGATGGTGACGATTACACAATGGGAATTTATGATGATACACTCTATGCAGTCTGGACACTGAATGCATCGCATAAAGTAAACTTTAACAAAAACAGTTCGAATGCAGAAGGAGAAATGACAGCTCAGTCAATTGTCGAAGGTGTTTCAGCAGCCTTGTCAACGATTGCTTATACTAATCCGGGATATAGCTTTTCGGGTTGGGCAACAACTGAAGATGGTGCTGTAG
>CAYMGX010000098.1:0-15213 GCA_964390065.1 uncultured Fibrobacter sp.
GATTCGAAAGTCCATAGATCATTTCTTTCTGATTTCAGCACAACGTGAACGGATTGAACAATAGTGTTGTGAAACTATTTGTTAATTTAATTCTGGTATTTAAAAGGATGCAAGAAAAATTATTTGCTTTTCATGCAGATAATTCCGTAAGAGCGATCAGGAATTGGTATTTACAGGTTAGATCCTGGAATTATTGGATAGTTTGGATTAAATAAAAAAGCAGCGGTTTACAAAAAAATAAGCAGCTGCTTTTTTAATCATTTTACAACACTTAGTTTCTCAACAGAAACTGATGAGCCATTGGTAACTTTTACAAAACCGGAACCTGATGATTCAAGTATGTTTTTGTTAAACCGGGCAGTACCATGTGATGTAATTACTTCTTTGACAAGCGAGCTGTTTACACGAAAGTGCTCTGCACATTGGTTGATGCGTTTGTTTTGATGTGATCAGGTATTTCTATTTATAAAAGTTACTGTGAATAGTTTTAAAAAGATTCAAGAGATCATTTTTTTCCAGGGCAACTTTTTGAAAACTATATTTATAAGCATAACGCAAATTTGTTTAAAATTAATTCACCTGTTATCCGCGGAGGTATACCGTTATGTGGGTTCGGTTATTATCAATTGTTAGTCTGCTTTTGGGTATAATGCTTCTTGTTTGTACTGTTCCATCACCGCCTCCTGGTCCTGAAAGTGCATTTGTGGCTCTTGAATTCAAGAGTTCCAATGGAACAATAACTAAAAATAATTTAACTGATACTATTGGAAAAACGGTTACTATCTCTGTGATACTTAATCAAGCCCAGTTCATTGATGTACCTATACTTAAAATCACAATACGACCTGATTCAATTATTACCTATCCGGTAAAATCGTTTAAAGGTCTGGTTGATACTATTAATTATCCGATTGTTTTTTCTGTTCCCGGCATTTACGCAGTCAGTTTTTCGTGTTTAATTGACAGACAACCTGGCGTTCTAAGTGGAACAATTACTATTACAGATCGCCCGCAGATAGCACAGAATCAAAAACCGGTTCTTAGTGTGCCAAAAGTGATACAGACCAGGGTCGGTCAGGAACTGACAATTCCGGTTTCTGCAACCGATCCTGATTCTAAACAACAAGTTACAATAACTGTTAATAAAAAACCCGGCAATGCAACATTTTCGGCTAATCTGTTTAAATGGACTCCTGCAGCAGCGGATACCGGTTCTGACACTGTTGTTTTTACAGCAACTGATAATGGTTCACCTGCATTATCTGCAACAGATTCCTGTATAATCGTTGTCATTGCACTGTGGAAAACTGACAGTCTGATGATCACCTTTAACAGTAATGGTGGAAGCACGGTTGCATCAACAATGGTTGCTTATGGTGGATCAGTCCTGGAGCCGGCTGCTCCTACAAAAGCGGGGTCTGCTTTTGCCGGATGGTATTCCAATCAGGCGCTGACGACACCATTTGATTTTTCGACAACAATCACCGCTGCAAGGACACTTTACGCGAAATGGAACTCTGTTTACAACGTCGTATACCTTGCAAATGGCGGCAGTGGTTTGGTTCCTGTCGATAACAACGAGTATACAAGCGGTCAGCTTGTTACTGTTCTTGGTAAACCATCTGGTTTGATACGGCAAAACTATGATTTTACAGGGTGGAATACAGCAAGTGATGGCACAGGGATAAACCGATTAGCGGGCAGCACATTTCAGATAGGGTCAAAAAGTGATACACTGTATGCCAACTGGAAGGCATCCTTACCCGTTATTACCGCACAACCGGTTTCTGTAAACCCATATCCATTTGACAGCATCTCGTTCTCTGTTGCCGCTGATGGAATCGGGTTGAGTTATCAGTGGTATAAAGATAGTGTACTTATACCAGCAGCTACCAGCGCAGCATTTACTAAACAAACGGTCATCTATTCAGATAGTGGGTTTTATCATTGTATAGTAAGCAATAGCAGCGGAAGTACAAAAAGTACGCTTGTTAAACTTGCAATTAGAACAACAGTTAAAGATGCTGATAGTAATGAGTATGCTATTGTGGTTATTGGAGATCAGGTCTGGACAGCAGAAAATTTGAGGACGACACGGTTTAATGATGGAACGAGTATTCCGTTAGTTACAGTTGATAGTTTGTGGAGCAGCCTCACAACCCCAGCATACTGTTTTTATAATAACACAACGAATTTAGCAGAGCAGAAAAAATGGGGCGCATTGTACAACTGGTATACTGTGAATACCGGAAAACTGGCACCAGCAGGATGGCATGTTTCAACAGATAATGACTGGGAAACCATGGATTGGTACCTGTTCGAGAAAAACTTAAATTGGGATAATAGTGGATTTGCTCCTCTTCTAGGTGGAAACGGTGGTGGTGAATATGGATACTGGTGGACTTCTACAGAAATAGAGGGGTCACCCAGTAATGCATGGGCTCGTCTGATACAATCTTCAACCGGAACAACACGAATACTAATTCCAATAAGCACTGGTTTATCAATTCGATTAGTTAAAAACTAAACTATTACTCAGAGTCTCTATTGATAGCGTGATGTATCGTCATGACACATCCCACTATTTTAATATACACTTTCAACTTTCAGTATCTCCTACTGGACAAGCAGCATTTTGGCACTTGTATACAAGCTGTGTACGTTTTTTTATTCTCCGCCAGCTAATTAATTCCCAATATGTCATTATCCCTATAAATTACCCGTAGAGGGAGTTTTCTATTTTTTTACACAGGAGTTTCCATGGTTTATAGTACTACAAAGCAAAAACATTTATCTGGTAGATTACTTGCAGCAATTGTATTGCTGGGTGCGATTGTCGGGTACGCAAAGACTGATGTCCCGGTATTTATACTCGCAGGGCAATCGAATATGACTGGTTATGCAGCAAGTTCAGGGCTTCAGTCAGGACAGGGTAACGACGTTAATAATGTAAAAATTTACATGGATCTTCCTGATTGGGAAAAAAACACTTCCAGAGTTAAGAAGTGGCTTACGCTGGGTAATAATTTTGGCGCCCAAGGTGTGAATATTGGCCCGGAATTATTCTTTGGAAGAACATTGTCTGATTCAATGCCAAACCAAAAAATTGCATTGATAAAGGTTAGCGCAGGATCAACTTATTTGGGAAACTATTCAGATCCAGCTAAAGCCAACGATTTGTGGGTACCGCCAAGTTCAAATAATGGTAATGCCGGTCCTCATTATAAGCGAATGATTTCCGTCATCGATGTAGCACTCAAGTCGTTCAACACAGCATATGATACAGCACAATATACTCCCCGCATAGCAGGATTCTTATGGCTTCAGGGTGAGTTTGACGGGCAGGTGGATGCACTCGCTAAAGCATATGAAGCCAATCTTACATATTTGATTAATGATCTTCGTAAAGATACAAAAGTGACCGATCTTCCAGCAATTATTGCCATGATTGATGCTCAAAACAGCTGGCAATTCAACTCAACAATTAGAGCTGCAGAGGTTGCTGTAACAAAAAAAATGAAAAATGTTGATACCCTCGATACAAAGGGTTTCCCAACGGATAAAATTCACTACACAGCACCAGGCCAGGTGAAAATCGGAACAATTGCTGCTCAGCGATGGCTTAAAATGAAATACGCTTACAGCCCTGCAGTATCAGTTAAACCGGTTGCATTAACAACCACACAAAAACAGTATATCTTTGCAAAACCGGTATCCATCACCAGTCTCAATGGGCGCCAGGTATTCGGAAGCGATTATATCCATAACGGGGTTTTTATCACCCGGACTGAATCTGGAATGTTGCGGTATTCTCCGAATTTTGCGAAGTAACTTTTAACCGGTTACAGATTTTGATGCAGCTTCGTGTGTTTTATCACAGAAGCTGCACTAAAAAACTAAAGCATTGTGGGAGATGGTTCACGCCCAAAAGTTGATTTGTCCTACGTCAAAAAAAGCACTTTGAGGTGCCGTTTTACCTCATATGCTAAACCGTGGGAATCCTACAGTATACCGTAATCGCTACAAGGATTTGACATGCTATTACGCCATCGTGTAATGGCTTGTCAAAAAGTATACTACTTACGACATACCATAAAGTTTCTGGCCTCGCTGATGTGTTACTTGTTATGAAGTCTACCAGACAGAAAAATCATCATTCCCGGTGAATGCAGGATTTACTGGGGCTTTTACTCTTTTTTTAAATACTGCCGGAATAAATAGAAGCGCAAAAAAACTGATTGGGGTAGCCTACTCATCACTACAATCTTTTCATTTCCATAAAAGGAAAACAGTATTACCTGTTTTTTTTTGCCCACTCCAATCAGTTTTTTTACGCTCCGTACATAAGCTAATCTACCTTAATACAATAAGCAATTCGCTACTAAAACCTGTCAGGATGTAAATTTTCGTACACTGCTTGTGTACAATCCACTATTTTTCGTGTACAATTATATACTACGATTTCCAGTTTTTTTTCCTATATTACATAATATGCAAACAATTTTTGAGTACATAGACTACAGAAAATATCTGTCAGAGTATTATCAGGAAAAAAAAGAAACTACACAGTATTTCTCTTATCGTTATTTTGCGCAAAAAATCGGTGTCAACTCGCCATCATTCCTTAAAAATGTTATCGAAGGCAAGCGAAACTTAACAAGTAACATGGCTGAACGTTTTGCAAAAGTCCTTGAATTGAAAGCAAAAGAGAAACTTTATTTTCTCAATCTGGTCGCGTTTAATCAGGCTAAATCAATGAGCGAAAAGCAACAGTGTTATACAGTACTTCGCTCCATGTCCGAACGGGTTAAAGAATCGGTAATCAATGGTGATCAATACGACTGTTTCTCAAACTGGTACGTCCCTGCAATCCGGGAATTGATTTGCATCAGGGATTTCAAGGATGATTTTAGTGCTCTGGCAGCATCTCTGGTCCCGCCAATTGATGTATCACGGGCAAAAGCATCCGTTGAGATGCTTTTACGCCTGAAACTTATTGAAAAAACAAAAAATGGTCTGTACCGGCAGACTTCCACAGCTATAGCAGCTGATGACACAATTACTTCAATGGCCGTTCGGAATTTTACACGCACGATGATTGATCTTTCAAAAACGTCACTTGACACAGTTGATAGAAACAATCGTCATATCAGCGGAATCACCATGGGCATTTCAAGAGAGATGTATGAAATAATTACAAAAGAGATCGAGGCATTTAAAGATCGTCTGAAAGTAATTGTTAATAATGATACTAGCACAGACAGAATCTACCAGATAAACATTGCTCTTTTCCCGATTAGTAAAATAATCGAAGAAAAAAACCATCAGTAAAGGTGATACACATCAGGGGTAATACACTATAAAATTAAGGTATTGTCGGGGGACTATGAACACTATTGTTGTAAAAAAGTATTTCACCATGCTGTTTACCACCACGCTGCTTTTACTGCAATGTGGCCAACAGATAAGCGGGACTGTTGACACAGGGAACGCAAAGATTGCCGGTATTATAGTCCACAAAGACGGTTCCGCGGCCCGCAATACGTTTGTTCGCTGTATCCCATCGGATTATGTACCGGGGATTTCATCAAACGGGCTTATTCGTAATGGTGTAACCAATAACCTGGGAGCCTACAGCTTTGTCGGACTGGATTCCGGTGAGTATGTTATAACGGCTATTGACCAGGCTTCATTAAACCGGTGTATGATTGACAATGCCGTGGTTGGTGGTGACACCGTTACCCTGCAAATGGGGACTCTCGATGCAGCAGGCTCCATTAAAATTCCAATCCCTGATCATGCTTCATTTTCCGACGGATTCTTCTACATTCCCGGAACCACTATCGCATCATCGTTTACCGGCACGACCGCTGATGGTTTCGTTGTGCTTGACTCTGTTCCACCGGGAAAAATTGCAACGCTTCGCTATGCTTCGGAAACAAACCAGGAACAAAGAATTGTCAGATATGATGTTACCGTTGCGCCAGAAACTGTAACCACTGTTTACAACACGTTTTGGAAATACAGGAAAAATATCGTTATCAATACCTCTTCTGATGGTGCGGCTATCACCACTCCTCTTAAGGATTTTCCTTTGCTTGTCAGACTGGATGCATCATCAATAACATTTAGCGATATTAAAACCAACGGTGAGGATCTGATGTTCAGAAAGCAGGATAACACACTGCTTCCATTTGAAATAGAACGTTGGGAACCATCACAGGGTATCGCAGAAATCTGGGTAGTGGTTGATTCCATTCAACCCGATAACAGCGAGCAATCTATCGCTCTTTATTATGGTAATCCTGATGCAGAGCAAACTACCAGCGACAGGTTTGATACCACAAGCGGACTTAAGGCTGTATGGCATTTCAATTCCACCCTGCCATCAGTAAATGATGCTACCAGAAGTAAGTGGGATGGCAGAGCATTTGGATCTATCCAGCAGTATGATGGAATTATTGGCAAGGGAATTCATGTGCGCGATTCTAACGGGTATGTCAATTTTGGAAATGTTGGCAATCCACAGATGTCAAATTTGACTATCAGTGCATGGGTAAAGAAAACCGTAAACGGAAAAATTCAGACTATTGCAGCTAAAAGCACCGGTGGTGATCCATCGCTAAATTATGGCTGGAATATTGCATTTGATCCGGCAAATCAATTTCACTGTTACATTGCAACCGGTGGGTCATCCTGGGATTCTGCCGGTGCATTTGGATTGCAGACCACTGCGCAGATTACCGACACGTTATGGCATCATGTTGCGGTAGTTTTTGATCGTTCCGGAAATTTAAATTGCAAATTATTTGTTGATGGAAGTGATAAAACTGTCACCAGATTTGGTGATATAACAACTGTAGGACTGGTTACCAATACTTCAAATCTAACGATAGGTGCTGAAGCTGATGGTGATTTTCCCTTTTCAGGAGGATCTATTGACGACCTGGTATTCTCTTTTACAGCCCGCAGTTCAGACTGGATAAAAATGTCTTACATGAATCAGCACAAGGATAGCCGGATTCTCACTATCAAGTAAGCATCCTAATCACCGGTACCGTTATAACGATACCGGGATACATGTATAAGTGGCTGATCGCCTGAGCTAAGACAATTTTCTTTTTACCATTAAGATACAGTCTCCTTGATTATATTATATTCGGATATACGCGACTGATAACCTGCTCTGCAAATAACACCTTGTTAAGCAGACAACTCTATAACAAATGCGATTTTCACAGGAGAGCGAATGAATAAACACCTGATATTTCTTTCTGTAAGCCTTCTTCTTCTACCGATTTCAGGGTGTAAAAACAAAACAGATACATCATCACAAGCAAATTCTTCAGAATCTGTAGCAACCTCCGGCAACATGGTTGACTATGTCGCACTTAACGCAAAAGCTGCACAGTTTGTACCGGAAATCGGGAAATCAGGCGGCCAAATTATCCTTTCAACGATTTCTGATCCAAAATCCTTCAATCCGGTTACATCAACTGAAACAAGTACTACTGAATTTACCTCTTACATGTACGAAGGTCTTACTAAAGCAAACAGCGTTACGCTGATGCCAGAGCCGAATCTTGCTGACTCATGGGTTGTCTCTCCTGACGGGCATACCTATACGTTCCATATCAGGGATGGAGTTTTGTGGTCTGATGGTGCTCGTTTCAGTGCCTATGATGTCGAGTTTACCTTTAATAAGCTGATCTACAATGATGATATCAATCCGAATTCATCCCGGGATGTTTTCACTATTAATGGAAATGGAAATGGAAAAATTGCTGTTAAGGTTATTGACAGTTCACATGTCGAATTCAGGCTGCCTTCAACATTTGCTCCATTCCTTCGCTTTTTATCGCAGGAAATTTTACCAAAACATAAATGGGAGAGTGTTGTAAAAAGTAAAAAATTCAGTTCTGCGCTGAGTATCGCCACCAGGCCATCAGATATTGTCGGCACCGGTCCTTACCTTCTTGAAAACTATACATCATCCCAGAAAATTGTCCTGAAAAAAAATCCGCTCTATTGGAAAAAGGATGCTGCCGGTAACAGTCTGCCCTATATTGACAAAGTGATTTATACGATTGTCACGGATCAGAATGCTCAGTTGCTTCAGTTTAAGAGCAGGGAAATCGACTATCTTGCTGCTAAAGGTGAAGACTATCCGGGATTAAAAAGTGATGAAGCAAACGGCGGGTATACAGTTTACCGGGTGGGGCCGTCTGCAGGAAGCAATTTTCTCATTTTCAACCAGCACTCTGCACTGGATCCTGTTGCATCAAAAAAAGCTGGTAAATCTGTACGGTATGTTACCGATCCGAAATACACATGGTTTACAAACACAAAATTCCGTCAGGCAATAGCTCATGTCATTGACAAAGACAATATGATTAAAATAGTGATGAATGGGCTTGGATATCCTCAGTGGTCTCCAATGGCTCCATCAGAGGGTTATTTCTTCAATAATTCAACAACCCGCTACCCGTATGATATTGCTAAAGCCAAATCGATTCTGGCCGAAGAAGGTTTCAAAGACTCCAACGGTGATGGTATTCTTGAAGATAAGAACGGTAACCTGCTTGAATTCTCACTTGTCACAAACAGCGGTAATAACGCACGCATTAAAATTGCTGAGATTATCCGAAAAGATATGGAACGGCTTGGAATTAAAGTTCACTTTCAGACACTTGAGTTTAATACTATCATTCAGAACATGAGTAATCCTCCCTACAACTGGGATTGTATCCTTATCGGACTTACCGGTGGGCCCGAACCGCATTCCGGTGCCAATGTATGGCGATCAAGCGGTTCTTTACATATGTGGAACAGCAAGCAAACAAAACCAGAAACATCATGGGAAGCAACAATTGACAGCATCTACAATGTCGGTGTGAAAGAGCTTGACACAACAAAAAGGAAAATACTTTATGACAGATGGCAGCAGATTGCATCCGATGAGTTGCCGAATATCTACACCGTACTTCCGGAACAGATTTATTGCCTGAGCAACAAATTCGGCAATATCAATCCATGTAACAACACAGGAATTTTACATAATCTGGAATACATCTATTTAAAACAATAAGTATTAATGTAAACCGGTGGAGATCCCCGGTTTACCTTAATCTGTCATGAACACTTTTTATTCTATGGTAACCGGCATTGTATGCGTGATGAACTATTAAGACGATTACTTGTTTCAATACCTCAACTACTTCTTATCTCTTTTATCACGTTCCTGTTTATAGACCTTGCTCCCGGGGATGTACTTGCCAAATACAAATTCGATCCCCGTATCAGCCAGGAAACCGTTAAAAAACTTGAGGCCAAGTATCATTTTGACAAGCCAATTCTTGTTCAGTATGTTTACTGGCTTGGCCGTATTGTAAGACTTGATCTCGGATACTCATTTTCACGTGAAGCCAACGTTAGTATCGTTATCGGTGAGCGCCTGGTCAATACCTTTACGCTTGCGATTGTCTCCATTTTTTTTACCTGGCTTATTGCTATTCCGCTGGGCATTTATGCAGCGGTCAAACAGTACTCCTGGAGTGACAGAATCATGAGTGGCATCTCATATCTGGGCATGTCGCTTCCGACCTTTTTCATTGCGCTGCTGCTTATGTTTGTTATATACCTTTGTAAAGATATTCCGATCATTGGTGCGATTCCTAAAAGCGGAATGATCTCCCCAAATTATGACACACTTTCACTGTTTGGAAAATTTATTGACCGGGCTGCACATATGGTAATCCCTGTCATTGTACTTACAATTACTGCACTTGCCGGCCTGCAGCGTATTGCGAGGGGAAATATGCTTGAAGAGCTTCGCAAGCAATATGTGACCACTGCACGTGCAAAGGGACTTCCGGAAAACAGGGTTATCTACGGTCATGCTTTACGTAATGCAATTAATCCACTGATTACGCTGTTTGGGTATGAGTTCAGCGCACTCCTAAGCGGTGCGGCACTACTTGAGATCATTATCAACTGGCCCGGGCTTGGAAGCCTTATGCTTAATGCAGTCCGGTCGCAGGATACTTTTCTGGTGATGGGAAGTTTACTGATGGGTGGTGTGATGCTGATCGCCGGGAATTTTATTGCCGATATATTACTTGTTATCGTTGATCCAAGGGTGCGTAAAGGATGAGTCTATTAAAAGATAATCGTACAGCACAGAAAATATTCAGGCATCCGCTGGTTCTACCCGGCGTTTCCATTCTTGTCATTCTTTACACTTTGGCGATACTGGCCGAATTCATGGCTCCATATCATTTTGACAATAGTGACCGTGCACTCTCGTTTCAGCCCCCAAGCAGGATTCATTTTATCCATAACGGTTCGTTTTCGATTCAGCCGTTTGTCTACCCCTACTCATATACGTTTGACAATCACTTCCAGCGTATCTATGTTGAAGACAAAAGCCAGCCATATTATATCTCACTCTTTGCAAAAGGTGACACAGTAAAACTCTGGAACCTTATTCCTGTCGATCGACATCTGTTCGGTGTTAATGATCCATCCGGTAAATGCCGGATCTACCTTTTCGGTGCCGATCCGGTTGGACGGGATCTTTTTTCCCGTATAGTATATGGCTCGAGAGTCTCTCTTTCTGTCGGGTTGATCGGTGTCTTTATAACATCACTGCTTGGTTTTATTGTTGGTGGAATTTCCGGTTACTATGGGGGTAAAACCGACTGGATTCTTATGCGTTTTGCAGAATGCTTTATGCTTGTGCCATCATTTTTTCTCCTGTTGGCACTCCGTAGTGCATTCCCGATAAAGATGTCATCTGTAGAGGTGTATCTGCTTATTATCGCAATATTAAGCCTTGTCGGCTGGGCTGGTTTTGCACGTGTAATAAGGGGAATGGTGCTATCTATCAGTAAACGGGACTTTGTAACTGCAGTAAAAGCACTTGGTGCGGGTGATCTCCGTATTATTGTTCGTCACATACTGCCGCAAACCATGTCATACGCAACAGTTTCTATTACATTGTCAATTCCAGGGTATATTCTCGGTGAATCAGCATTAAGCCTTATCGGGCTTGGTATTCAGGATCCTTACGCAAGCTGGGGCAATTTGCTTAGTGTTGCCATGAATATCGCAGATATACAACACCATCCGTGGGTATTAATTCCCGGTGTATTTATCCTTCTTTCGGTAATGGCGTTCAATTTTGTCGGTGATGGTTTACGGGATGCGCTTGATCCGAACAGGTAATGAGTACCTATTACATGTTTATCCTGCGCTTTAAAGTGTTGTTATTCTTCACTTTTTTTTGGAATAAAAAATTTGCTTTTTTAGACTGCACAATAGTATCTTACTGATACCTACATAATAATCCTCATTGCAAGGTCCTCTTGCAGACAATTTGGGTGAAGCGGAAGGCGTCAGGTAGTAATACCTGACGCTTATTTTTTTCGACAACATCGTGTGTATGGAGTTTCGGTAATGAAAAAAAGGTCTATATTCGATATTGCAACAGTAACAATTTCTGAAGCAACCGTTGATGATATTCCCTCTATTTTTTTTCTTCAAAAGCGGGCTTTTGTTCAGGAAGCAGAGATAAATGGAGGTAATTACGGAATCTCCCCGATCAAACAAACGTTTCATGAGTTAACTGAGGAATTCTCCGGTTACAGGTACCTGAAAGCAGTTGTAAACAATACAATAATCGGATCTGTCAGAGCAGTCCAAAATGGAGATACTTGTTTTATTGGCCGGTTAGTGACTGAGCCTGTGTTTCAGAATTTCGGGCTGGGAACCATGCTGATGAACGCAATTGAAACTGCCTTCTTAAATGTCAAAAGGTTTGAGCTGTTTACCGGAGAAGCCAGCACTGGTAACGTACGATTTTATCTCAATAGGGGATATCGTATTTTTGATAAAAAGGTAGATGTCCCAGGAGTATGGTTAGTGATGTTTGAGAAATTGCGATAAGTTTCAATCGGTAAAATCATACTTTAAGGAAACACCCGTCCCTGGGATCTGACATGGACTAATTTTACCATCAGATAAAACCGACCCTGTAAACGGATCATTTGCAACAAGTAAAGAGCCGTCCAGATCAATCCAATCCGCCAAAGGCGACAAATGAGACGCAGCAGAAATTGCGCATGATGATTCTGTCATACATCCAATCATTATTTTAAGTTCTTTTTGTTTTGCGCTGTCAATCATTTTACGTGCGATACTCAAGCCGCCGCATTTCATTAATTTTATATTTATACCATGAAATGCACCCTGTATACGATCTATATCATGAATCCCATGGACCGATTCATCAGCGAAAATTGGAAGTGGGGATCGCTCAAATAACCAGACTGATTCATCAAGTAATCCGACAGGAAGCGGTTGTTCAACCAGTACAACATTTTTTTCCTCCAACCATCCGATCATGTCAAGTGCAAAATATTTGTCATCCCACCC
This sequence comes from uncultured Fibrobacter sp., assembly GCA_964390065.1. Lineage (GTDB taxonomy): Bacteria > Fibrobacterota > Chitinivibrionia > Chitinivibrionales > Chitinispirillaceae > JAAZBG01. Next base: position 12,436 of record CAYMGX010000098.1, read on the forward strand.
TTGATTGACATCAACATACAAAGGCTGCTCTGAAACATCACGGATTGCGCAAACATTCTCCTTATCATTTTTTGAACCAAGCTTTATTTTCAGTCTTGAAAACATATGAGCATCAGCAGCCCGCTTACGTACAACGTCAGGTTCGTCAATTGCTATTGTAAATGATGTCGGCGGGATAGTAGTGATATCAAAATTCCATAGCGCATAGAGTGGCAGTCCTATTGTTTTTCCATACCAGTCCCATATCGCAATGTCAAATGCAGCTTTGGCAGCATAATCTCTATCAGTCAACAAATGAACTGATTGAATAATAATCTCAGGATCAATGATATCATAATCCTGAATTAAAGGAATCCGATTTATGAAATCAATAACACTGGCTTGAGTTTCCGGATAATAGGGAGGCAGTGATGCCTCACCGTAGCCAATAACCCCATTATGCTCTAATTCAACTATTACAATGTCCGTCGTTTTACGTGTTGAATGTGATAAGGTAAACGTATGCTTAAGTTCAAGTGTGTACGGATACGTTTTGAAGTGCATGATAATTATTCCATATTGGTTATTTAATAATCCGCTTTACCAGTTGCAGCGACTCACTTCGCTGCTTATCAAAGATATTACTTGACGGATCAAAACTGCTTTTGTGGACATCACCGGATGCCTGCATATATAGTACACCGCCTAATGATAGGCCGACATGAGAAACAGGTATCGGATCCCCGGCTTTTTTTTCAACAGACCCATCCGCCCTGCGCCCGAAAAACAAAAGATCTCCCGGCTGCAGCGAGTTGTATGATCGGTCATAACCAACAGTTATTCCGGTTTTCGCCTGCTGATCTGCATCACGCGGAAGCTGATACCCATTCATGAGATATGTGAGTTTTGTAAACCCACTGCAATCAAGACCCCTTGAAGAACACCCGCCCCAGACATAGGGGATTCCGATTAACCGTTTTGCTGCTCTTACAATATTTTCCTGTGTAAGAAGATTTGCTTTTTTCCACTCTATCAACGATATTGCCGAAGCAACTGATAGTAAACCTTTTCGGCAATCAGGGAATTCTACATTATAAAACGATCCATTACAGCCATTATTCAGCAGTACATTCCCCATGGAAACATCACAGACATACTCTGTGGTTGCTTCCGGATCAAACACAGCAGTATATAGTGCATGAACAAACAGAAGATTCTCAAAATTGCTCCATTGTTCAATTTTCATTGTATCAGCTCTGACAACAGTTTCATTGACCCATCCAAGGTATCCATCAGACAATTGAACGAACATCCAATCATTTTTCTTATCAATAACGTGTACGATTGTCCCTAAAAATGCCTGGGTAACTATTCCGGAAGAAAATGAAGCCTCTTTGTAAAGATCTGCACAACTTACACGAACAATGCCCCGTTTCAATTCTGTGGTATTGACGACTGTTATATCTTCTGTAAAATGAGTACATACTGATTGAATGAAAGCTAAAAATTGAGTTTTTAGTATTTCATCCTGAACCATGCCATCAAAATGAGGTATCCGGCCTGTGTGTTCGGTAATTTTAAATATAGTAGTCCTTGTGTCGACAGAATATTTTTGGATAAATCTTCCTGCACAATTCTCTATCATAAATCTTAACCAGCTTAATAATGATGTACACGAATTTAAATACCTTTACTGTAATATAATCACTTCCCGGGTTTTACGGAAAAATCTTTTTGGTAGAATTTGAATGGTGGTTCCGGATTTGATTGGTAGCAATGCTATTGATGATTCGAGGAATTTTAGGGCGAATAATGATTCGCCCGTACATGTGGATGATAATTCGCCCGCTGGGGTTTTATTCAATTATTGTTTAAAAATGTTTGTATGATGAATTGTTATCATTTTATATTTTTTTGGAATTTCGCATCAACCCAAACATCGGAACAATATGACTAACAAACCGAACCGTCAGACTATTCGCTTAAGAAAACATGATTACACGTCTGATTGTTCTTATTTCATAACGATATGCACACATAACAGATCTCACCTTTTTGGGGAAATTGTTGACGGAATCATATTATTAAATGATACCGGTAAAATGGCACATCAATGCTGGTTACAAATTCCAAATCATTTTCCAAATACGGATATTGACAAATTTGTAATAATGCCAAATCACATTCACGGTATCATTCATATGCACCAAATGACCAACGTAGGGGCGAATCATTATTCGCCCGTTTCTATCGCCACCGACAATCAAACAATTGTTTCAAATTCATGCACAATTGATACATTTCAATCACAAAATGTAAACATACGCCCTGATGTTAATGTTTTTGGGGATTTGTATAAAAATGATGCCGATGGTTGTTCGCGGGAATCACGGGCGAATAATGATTCGCCCCTACGGCGGCGGTGGGAAAATGGGACGTCGAAATCGGTTGGATCAATTGTGCGGGGATTTAAAATCGGGGTAACAAAACATGTTCGTCAACGAAACCCGGGATTTATTGTCTGGCAACGTAATTATTGGGAACATATTGTCCGTGATAGGGATCAACACTACAGAATACAACAATATATCATTAACAATCCACACAAATGGTATCTTGACAAATTAAATGGTGGCTGTGGTAATCAGGTATTGGAACCATCAATGATTTACGGATATGAATCGTGGATGGTTTAAAACAGGTGATTGAAAAATTCATAATACAATGCGGACGTGTAATAATTCGTGAAATATACCGGGCGTATGATGATTCATAAAATGTATGGGCGTATGATGATTC